>JASJAN010000003.1 GCA_030066985.1 Desulfobacterales bacterium | reverse complement strand
GAGATTAACACCTGCCGGAGAAATGCCGGTTATAAAAGTATGGTGTAAAAAAATATTTATAAAATTCAATTAGTTGTAAAATTTAGCGTGCACTAGTGTGTTGGCATGGGCTTTGCTATCTTTACGTTACCTGAATAACCGACCTTCCAGATGATATACACAGAAACTTAAAATTGGAAATTAACCGTTCAACCCTATACACCAAATTGATAGCAGTCAGCAGAAAGGAGACATCATGATTCGCAAGATAATTTTAACGGCAATGGCAGTGTTTTTTGTGTTTTCCACAGTCGGCCTGAGCTTTGCGCTGGATAAGGGCAACAAACGCAAAGGCAAATATACTTACCGCAAAGTCTATAAAGCCTGCTTTGAGCGCGGTGCCGTTGATTCCCAGAAACCGCCCATCAACCCGTCCGACAAGACCCAGGCCGAGTGGGACGCGCTGTTTACCAGCAAAGATTATTCGTCGTTCGGCTGTGAGGAAGAGTGGGGCAATCTGAATGATACCCAGGTGACCGATATCTACACCTATTTATACGAGCATGCATCGGATTCGCCGACCCCGGCCAAATGCAAATAGAAACGTCGCAAATTCAACTATAAGGCCACCGGGCTTGCGGCCTGGCAGCAAAAAATAAACCCGAAAGGAGAATGTTATGCGGACCCAAAGATTAACCGTCATATCCCTGATGCTTTGTCTGGCACTGCTTCTCGGATATGCCACCACGACTCTGGCCAAGGATGCCGCCAAAACCGACGAGCCGGCTGACTGGAAGTTTCACAGCATCGTGGATGTCGATTTTGTCATGGCGAATGTGAAAGTGCCGATGCCCGAAGATGTGATGATCATCGACTCTCGACCCAAACGGGCCAAGTACGACAAAGGGCACATCCCGATGGCTGTTAGCATCCCGGACAGCCAATTTGACAAGATGATCGCCAAACTGCCGGCGGATAAAAATGCGTTGCTCATTTTTTATTGCGGCGGTTTAAAATGAAAGCTGAGTCACAAATCCGCCTGGAAGGCGGAAAAACTCGGTTATACCAACGCTAAAGTTTTTGCCAAAGGTTTTCCCGCGTACATGAAGGTGGCTGGAAACTATCCGGCCGTTTCCGCAGGTTGGGTCAAGAAGCAAATCGATCAGAAAACCAATATGGTGCTGATAGATTCGCGTCCCAAACGCAAAAAATATGACAAAGGCCACATCCCAACGGCCTTGAGTATTCCGGACAGCCAGTTTGCCAAAATGCAAGATCAGCTGCCGGCCGATAAAAACACCCCGCTGGTATTTTACTGTGGCGGTTTGAAATGCCGCTTGAGCCACAAGTCCGCCAAAAAGGCCATTGATCTGGGTTACACCAAGGTCAAGGTCTTTGCCGAAGGCTATCCGGTCTGGGTTGCAGCTTACGGTAAAGGTGATACCACTGTCGCGGCTTCCACTAAGAAGGCCGCTTCGAGCCAGCTTAAAGCCGGCAAGGAAGAAGGCAGTGTCGATACCGCCACATTTGAAAAAATCGTAAAGGAAAATCCTGAAAGCATCATGTTGATTGATGTTCGCGATGCGGATGAATACAAAGATGGTTCGTTTAAAACCGCTGTCAATATACCGGTGGATCAACTCGAAGCTAAAATTCAAACTCTGCCGACAGACAAACCGGTTGTGTTTGTGTGCGGCACCGGTGCCCGCAGCGGTGAATCCTACTACATGGTTCAGGATGTGAGGCCGGAAATGAAAAATGTCTATTACCTGGAAGGGGAATTGACATTCAAAAAAGATGGTTCTTTTGAAATCAAAGAGCCGGCATCCTGATGGGTGCTTGATATGGTCATAATGGTTGCAGCCGCTCCCGCGGGGGCGGCTACGGCCCAAATACCAGCAATCCTCTGATTGATAGTGCCCACCGAAAGTTGGAGCAAAAAAATGGAAATAACTGAAAAGAAAAATCTGCTCTTTATGTGCTTGGTTTTATTTGCATGCTGGTTGATGCTGCTGCCGGCTGTTGGCGAAGCGGCAGGATCAAAAGACGAGCAGGCGCCGGGACGCTCGATGGCCCAGCAGGCCACTAAATCCAAAAAACTATGGCGGACCAGCGACCATTCCAAACACAAAGTGCTGCAAAAGGATTTTATATCCGGTGCCGAAGTGACTCAAGCCTGCATCTCGTGTCATTCCGAGGCTGAGACGCAGTTTCACAAGACGATTCACTGGACGTGGTTGGCAGATCCTTCTGATACGAAAAGGGAATACGGCAAGGCCGGCAACTCCCTGAACAATTTTTGTATCTCGACCAATCGAAACGATGACGCCAGCTGTTTGGCCTGTCACCCGGGCTGGGGGACTTCAAAGGAAACCCCGGTCAACTGTCTGGTCTGCCACAGCCAGACGAAGATGAACTTTGATGAGGCCATCACCGACATCAAGGGCTTTCTTGAAGAAGGCGATGATGAGTCCAAGGAGATTGCCCGCGAAATTCAGGCCGAACTGCGCGATGCCGTTCAAAACATCGGTTTGCCGGCGCGGCAGAATTGCGGTTCATGCCATTTTTACGGCGGCGGTGGCGACGGGGTCAAGCACGGAGACCTGGACACATCACTGGTCAAACCCAGCAAAACCCTGGATGTCCATATGGGGGTGGACGGCCAAAACTTTACCTGCACGCGCTGCCACACGACAACGCTGCACAATATATCCGGACGGGTCTACACCCAGCCGGCTGCCACCGATCGAAAAAGCCTGGTGGAAGACGACCTGGTCAACAAAATTACCTGTGAGTCCTGCCACACCAGCCAGCCGCACAAAAGCGGCCAAAAGATGAATCAGCACACTGATAAAGTGGCCTGCCAGACGTGCCATATACCCGATTTTGCTAGAGTGAACCCCACTAAAATGTCCTGGGACTGGTCCGAGTCGGGTAAATTGAAGGATGGTAAAAAATTCAAGACCAAAGATGAATTTGGCAAGTTCGATTACTTGACCATCAAAGGCCAGATGAAGTGGGCCAAGAATGTGAAGCCCGAATATTTCTGGTACAACGGTGTGATTAAATCCGTGACCGCCAAAGATAAGATCGATCCGGCTGGCGTTGCCAAGGTGTCCTGGCCGGTGGGAGAACCACAGGATCCCAACGCACGGATCTATCCCTTTAAAGTGCACGTAGGCAATCAGCCGTATGATAAAATCAACCAGACCCTGCTGATGCCGCTGTTGTCCGGTAAGAAAGGTTTTTGGAACACCCTCGATTGGAACGAAGCCCTGACCGTGGGGCAGGCGTCCATGGGGCTGCCGTTTTCAGGTGAATTTGACTTCGTTGAGACCACCTATGTATTTCCGATCACCCATATGGTGGTACCCAAAGATAAATCTTTGACCTGTACCGAATGTCATTCCAAAACCGACGGCCGCCTGGCAAACCTCAAAGGCTTCTATATGCCCGGCCGCGATGTTTCCAAAATTCTAAATTTTGCCGGATGGGCTGCGGTTCTGGCCAGTTTGTTCGGGGTCCTTGTTCATGCCCTGGGACGGTTTTTTAGCAGAAATAACGGCAAGAGCAGAAAGGAAGATTAGAGCATGACCACCAACAACGGAAAAATGAAAAATATATATTTGTATGCGCGCTTCGAACGGCTGTGGCATTGGCTGCAGACGCTGTTGATCATCATCCTTTTGCTGACCGGTTTTGAAGTCAATGGCGCATTCAAACTGTTCGGTTTCAGGACGGCGGTGGAAGTGCATAATTTTGTCGGGCTCACCTGGCTGATCGCGTTTGCCTTTTTTGTTTTCTGGATTTTTACCACCGGTGAGTGGCGGCAGTATATTCCGACCACCAAAAAGATGTTCTCAGTGGTGCGCTATTACATGTACGGTATTTTTCGGGGTGAACCCCATCCGGTGCCCAAACGAAAGGATGCCAAACACAACCCCCTGCAGCGTATCGTTTACCTGAATCTGGCGGCCGTCTTGCTGCCGGTGCAAATGGTCACCGGATTTTTGTACTGGGGCTATAATTCCTGGGGTGATTGGGGATTGTCCTGGCTGTCGTTGCAGGTTGTGGCACTGATTCACACCGCCGGTGCTTTTGCCATTCTGTCATTTGTGGTGGTGCATGTGTATATGATCACCACCGGGCACACCATCTTCGCCCACACCCGGGCGATGATCACCGGCTGGGAAGAAGTAGCAGACGAAGAATCCGTGGGTGACTGGGAATACAAGACCAAAGCCAAAACGGCCTAATACTCAGGTTTTTTCAGGTGTTCAGGTTGAAAATCACTCAAACCTGTTAATTTTAGTACTGAATTCAGATTAAAACCAAAGGGGGCCCAGTAAATCAGGACCCCCTTTTTGTTTTCCGATTACCCTGCTCATAAGAACTTAACCACCACTAATGTAATATCGTCTTCCTGAGGGGCCTCTCCCTGAAATTTCACTAAATCATCGATAATATGTTCTTTTATCTCTTCAGCGGATTTGCCGGCATGTTGGCGGATGGCGGTGCGGAATCGATTGAGACCGAACATTTCACCTTGTGTATTTTGGGTCTCGCGGATACCGTCGGTACCGATAACCACGATACTGCCCGGACTCCACTCCTGGTGATTGTTTTTCTGATATTTCAGGTTTTCATCCACCCCCATAGCCATACCCTCTCCGGCCAGCTCTAAAAAGATATCATCTTCGGCATTATACAGAATGGCCGGCTCGTGACCGGCGCGCACCCAGTGCAAGGTGTTTGTCGCCTGTTCGATTTTCAGAAAAAACATGGTCATAAAACGACCGCTGGCAGCTACATCTCTGGCCAGTTCTTGATTAACATCGGTGACGATACGGGCGATGTCGTTTTCCATGGTGACCCGCTGTCTGAGCAGCGCCCGCACGGTGGTCATCAGCAGGGCGGCGCTGACCCCGTGTTCGGAGGCATCTGCCACTACCACGCCCAGATCGCCGTTGGTCAACTTAAAGTAATCATAATAATCACCGCCGGTTTCGTCGCAGTAGTTGCTGATGCCGGCAACATCGAGCCCGGGCATTGCGGGAGGACTGGCGGGCAAGAGGTTTTGTTGAACTTCTTCCGCCAGCTTCAAGGCGGTTATGAGCTTCAGCCGATGCTGGAGCCCATCGATCATCGTATTGGTGTGACCGGCAATCACCCCGAACTCATCATGGGTGGCGACCGGCACCCTTTTGGAAAGATCTCCCCGGGTTACTTTTTCCAGCACGCCGGTTTCATTCCTGAACAACAGCTTCAGATTCTTGGAATAGGAAACAATCAAATTGATAATGGCCGCCAGAAGCACGCCCATGACAAAGAAGACTTCCCGCATAACCGATAACTGCGCCTGCAAAAGAGACATATTGCTGTCTTTGATATTCGAGAGCCAGACCACATCGCGAGCAAAGACCAGCCCCAGCACTACAGCTACAAACAGGATGGTAATCAGCGCCACCAGAGAAAATTTGCGCGTGATGGAATATAGCCGGGAGGGGGGCGGCAGCGCTTTGTCGTCAGCCAGAACGTCTTGGATGATTTTACGCTCACGGGCCAGCGCCATATCCAAACCCAGGAAAAATCCAACCACGGCGCAGCCCAGCAGCAAGCTGAGCCCACTGGTGGCCGGAAAACCGTAGGCCAGGGTGTTATAAATAACCACGACGGCGCCCGCCGCCAGGCACAAAGTCAATTCCAGGACAAATTGCTTTCTGGGCTGAACCATCAGGGGCTGAGAGATCACCAGGCGATTCTCAAAGAACCGGTGCAGCACCAGCGCCATTACAAATGGAATTAAAAGGCTTACCCCCAACGCCACGGGGGGCATTTCTTCCATAAACGGTCAGACCTGCCCGCCATAGATGGTCAAAGCGATTACAGCAAGGAAATAATATAGTCCAACTCTGCGCATAACAGCTCCTTTATGTTCAACCATAGATTATGCAGTCGGGGCCAAAAGGTCAATACGTACTGTTGATGCTATGGCACCAGGCAATACATTCATTTTTGGCCCGGCCAATCAGGGGTCATGCCCGCTGCTTTCCTGCTTCAGGGCAATTGTCTTACGCCCACAGCGCATAAGTCGCTCATTTTAAATGCCGGTTGACTTGCTTGACAGCTACCATGCCGCTCATTATTTTTTAAATCTGTTTATTTACAATTGAGACCGTCAACAGCTTTGGTAGCGCAGCAGTTTCATCAAGCCGCATTCTTCAGACAAATGATCCTGCAGCCACAATTCACCATCTGCTAAGCATAACAAAAATAGTGTCTATATATTATGGCTAAAAATCATATTGGCAACACCAACAATGAACGCGTGGCAGACATCATCGAAGGCCGCTCACCGGCCGGACGACATGATGCTGTCCAGGGCTGGCACAATCTGCTCAAAGATTTTCTATCTCAGATGGCGCCCTATTTGCGGGAAGGTCATCTGGTGACTTTCCGCGAGCTCAAAGCGTCCGAACGGCACTTTTTTGAAAACCGTCTGCAAACCATCAAAGTGCCGGCAGCGGTCCAGGCCCTCTACCTGCCGCCGAGCGTACGCTATCAGATGCTGTACGAGCGGCCTGCAGGCGCGCCGCAGCCAATTCCTGAGCATTCCGCGGATCATCCGCCGGATGAAGGTATTGTATTGGCCAACCGCAAAAACGACGTGAGCGTTGTCATCAATGCGCTAATGGCAAAGCCCCCCTTCGCTCCGGCCATTGATGTCTATGACGACGGTCAGCTTTTGGCCGGCTATGTTTACCAATCCATAGACGAATGCATCGCCAATTTGTCTAAAGCGTTGCAGACTCATTTAAAGACGCAAAGTCTCCGGAGATAAAGCGGTCATTTTTCCGCATCCGGTTGAGGCTGCAAAGGGGAGATATGAACTCAGACCTTAAGCTGCGGCGCAAATGGACATTGCGCGTTTACGGCAAGCAGATGGTTTTTATCAAAAAACCCTTCGAAAGCGATGTGCATGTGATGACGAAAGCCTTTATCTGGGCGCTTTTTCTGCCGGATTATCCGCATCTTTGTGTCGAAATACCCGTTGGCGGGCGCTATAAGCCGGATGTGGTGCAATTTGATGAAAAAGGCGAGCCCATTTTCTGGGGTGAAGCCGGACACGTCGGTCGCCGCAAAATGCGGACCCTGGTTCGGCGGCATCGATCGACCCATCTGGTATTTGCCAAATGGGATCTGGATTTGGCGCCTTTTTCCCGCATTTTGCAGAAGGAAACGGCCTCAGTTCATCGCCAAGCACCGGTTGATTTGATTTCTTTTCCGGCTGCAAGCGACGAACGATTCATCCAACCAGACGGCAGTATTCAAATAACTTTTGACGATATCGGACTTATGCGCTGCTGATGAAGCTCGTAACCGGGATGTATAAAATGCTTGCGATCTTTTTCTTACCAGTGCGCTGTTCCCGGTCCGCCTTTAAACGGACCGACGACTTCAGCGGTAATCCAGCCACCATAAAATTGGCCGGGTTGTGCGTGTACTTTGTCACCCGAAACAGTGCAATGTAAAACAGACGGGTAGAACGAAAAATAATCGCAGATTTCTTTAAACCCTGGTTTAGGTGCGGGGTAACGCCAACCCACGATGCCCCTGCTTGGATCGACGGACAGCATCCAGTATTGCGCCACACCTTTCCACTCACACTCAGAAGCACCTGGCGCCGCTTTAATCAGTTCGCGGTTTACATCCTGCGGCGGGATATAAAAAGAAGGTGGGCTGGCGGTCTCAAGCACGCGATAGGTTTGAGTGGAAGAAGCCACCACCTGATCACCATAACGAACCTCAACCCGTCGTTCATCCACGACCAGTTTAGGGGGTCTGGGGTAGTCCCACACCGATTCTTGACCCGTCTTGGGCACTACTGCAAAATCAGGTCTTTTCTGCCCTCTGTATGTCCACATCTAATTAGTGTCCTTTCGACTCCGGTGTTGAAATTTGAGATAAGCGAGCAAGGAAAGCACATGAAAAAAAATGGCATAGGGCACCAGGAAAAGGGGTATCATACCGGTTGGAAACAGGATGAGTCGATTGGTTACAGCCGGGAAAAATAGCTGAAGAGGCCCTTGGGTTGAGGTAAAACCAAAGAAAAAGGCGCTCAGAAAATCCGCTATCCCGATAACAATGATAAAAACAATAAAGGCTCCGGGTATCCGCTCGCGGTTTCGGCAAATCAGCAAGACACCCAAAGCCGCCGCCCCAACCACAATATCACCGATGCCAGCCGGATAGGCGAAAATGCCTGGAATATGCCCACCGACCATTTCAATCAGAAACACACCGCCAATGAACCGAAACAGCTGCAAGCCGACCAACCATTTTTGAGACAGTTCGTGGCTTAAAAACCATTCCCTGCGCCAGTACAGTATTAAACTGGGTAAGATCCAGGCGAGCGGAACAATAAAATTGCCGATGAGTCCCAATTGGGCGGGGATTTGATCTAAGCAGACCCAGAACATCAGTGATCCCCAAATTAAAAACGCAAAGCCTATCTTTAAGCCTTTATGCGCAGACGCACCGCTGAAGACATAAGTGGCTAGAACATACAAAGGGGTGACCATTATTGAGCCGACAATGATAACAATCGTCAGGAAATGCGCATCTAAAATGTCATTCATAAGGGCTATTTATCCCGCAGGTGTGATGTGCAAATTAGATATTAGTGTCGTTGATCTACATTTATATATTAATAATGCTGTCGATATGTGAATGGGCAAGCCACCTTAAAGTGATCGCATTTTTCAGGACATAAAATGCAAACTCAGCAATCTTAAATAATAGGATTTCAAACAGATAAGGCAAGTTTTTAACGGATTACAGTGGAGGACCCAGGGGCAGTTCTGCTCGGATTCGGTTTAACGTTGCTTGAGCGGTGGGGTTTTGGCGCTGGTCGCGATGGTTGGGCGATAAATGGATGCAAATCAGTGGTGTCCATCGGATATGCAGATGTGCGCGCTTTTGACCTGATCCGATCGGCGGGGTGAACCCAGGCGTTTTTAAAGCTGGTAAACATCTCGATGATCGCAAAGGGTGTCAGCTCAGGCAATATCCGTTTTGCAATATTCAGGCATGAGGAAAACAGGCACAGACTGGGAGCGATGGCTAACCCGAAGGCAACCTGTAGATCTATGTGACTGTTGCGTGCTAGTAACCAGCCCGCGACAGCACTGAACAGCGCCAACCAAATTACCCTGTTGATCAGACCGCGCCCCTCGTAAAAATAGCGGCGCACTGCCAGTACCTGGCAAGCAGCACTCACAATCAGGTTGGCGATGAGGGCGGCAAATGAAATATCGACTGAAAACAGAAACAAATCCTGGTGGATAATCTGCGTTACCAGATGAACGGAAGATCAGGAAGGATCGGCGGTATATTTGATGCCGACAGGGGTCTGAAGGTAAAGATACCAGAAGGCTTCTATAATCGAGAGCAAGATACCGGTCATCACGGCCGTGGCAATAAACAACATGATGATTTCAATCTATGAGGTGATGAGCTCGCGAATCCATGTTTGAATAGCCCGAACAGCCCGTTTCAGATTTTGCTTCCACAGGGGTGATGGATTGCTTTCTGATGTAGAAAAATGATTCACTATATATAGCGCTAAATAACCTTTTTGATGACCCTAACCGACCGGAGACCAATCAACACTTTCCAATTGCACGATCCGTTTCAGAAGAGGCCGTTTTTGTCGGTCGAAAACCTTTGTCAAATAGAACGATGCCTGTTAACTGTCTGAAATAATATTAATTTAATTTTAGGGCAGCAGACCCGACCCGAGAATCCTAAATGTATTATCGGTTTTGATATGTCCATCTTGAGGTAAAAGGGATGTGAAAGGATTTTTATTTTAGAGTCTTAGAGATTGGCAGGTAGAGGGCCTTGCCAGATATGAAAGGTTTCGGTCTTCCAGACCATATCAGCGATCGAAGGGGCGCCGGAATTTCGCAAAAACATCGCATGCTGGGTTTTATGACAGAGGGCGGCGGCAACTTTCACATCATGCCAGGGGCTGACATCGGTGATGATATCGGCTTTATCATCCTGATTTAAGATTCGTTCGCGTTCGGATGGCGTATGCCATGCCGACCAACTTATCAAGGCAGTGTCCGGGCGACCGTTGCCTATCGCTAACCGAGTGGCCTGGTGGGTGTAGATGTGTTGCGGGTGGCCGTATTCACCATTTGAACCATGGGTGATAATCAGATCCGGCCGGATGTCACGTATATAAGTTTCGATAGCGGCCGCGAATTTCGGCAGCGGGACATCGATGCGACGCGCTATGCCGTTGACCTCCATGTATGGATCAATAAACGGCAGAAAAAAAATATCACGGGCTCCTAAGATGTGTGCTGCCTGACGCACTTCCTGTTCTCGAAAGGCGGCCAGGTTTTCCTGTGTTGTCAACGCTGGTTGACCCACTTCGCCGCCTTCACCACGGGTGGTTTCCAGAATGAATACCGCATGGCCCTGTTGGGCGTATTTGGCCAAGGTTCCTCCGCCGAAAAGCGTCTCATCATCTGGATGTGCTGATATCGCTAAGATGGTTGACATGGATTGAATTCCGTCTGTTTTACTGATGGCCGTCCGTAAGACCATAATTTAATCCATGATCGATACAAATCAATGGGTCGACCACAAAGATGGTAGGAGGAGATGGTTAAGGCGTGCATGGATAGAAATATAAGACAGAAGTCAGAGGACCCGTCTTCGCTCTGTCGAGCTTCCGACTTCGCTCTTCGAGCTACGCCGGGACAAGTCGCCGCGGCAGGCAGAAGACAGAGGTCTGAAGACGGATTAAGGGTTGTGGGTTGTGTGTTAGGCGATGTGCGTTACGGGCTGCGGGTTTCACATGATGTGCCCTATGCATAAATATATGCTCGGTATTCAGCTTGGCGAACCCTAGCATTAGCAAAGACGGTTCCTTGTAGCTCAGTAATTTGTTTAGTTGGCAGGATGGTTGATTAGCGGTTGACGACCGTGCTTTGTATGCCTTTGGCCTGTAATTCCGCCTGCAGGTTTTCAGCACCTTCTTCGGTGACAAACGCACCGACCACCAGTTTCAGCTCTCCGCTCGCTGTTTCGAGAAAATAAGGCGAATACCCCAACTTTTTGATCTTTTGCAGATCGGCTTGCAATTGATTCTGAGATGTATAGGTGCCGATGAGATTGGTGTACGGCGTTCTCTTTACAATGGCACCTGAGAGCCGGAGGTCTTTTTTGGCTTTTAGTGCATCACGGCGGGTTTGGTAGTGGCCGGTCAGAACCCGCAGCCACTCATCACCGCTTTGAAATTTGACTTTCACGACATAAGGCGTCAAACCCGCTTTTTTATAATCTGATACGATTTTGCGGGCACTTTGCGGCAGACGACAGCTGGACAGCATGATGGAATACGGATGGTAAGCTTCCTGTCTGGCTGAAGCCACCTGTTTTTTGGTCAGCAACGGCTTGGAAGGTTTAGCCGGCGCTACGGTCCGCGATGGCGCCAGTTTTGTCGGCTGGTCATTATTGGATGCCACCTGCGGAGCCTTTGCCTGCATTTCGGGTGTCACCTGTTGCGGCTTTTTGTCGCTGGCAGGCACTTCCTGGGGGCGGTTTGTTTCCGCAGCAGCCGGGACTTCGATCCTAATTTGTGATTTATCCGGTTCAGATGTCTGCCCGGGGTTCATCTGCTTTAATGCAACCAGGGGTGGGGGCAGTTCGTCTGTCTGTTGTTTAATTTCCGGTTGCGGCAAAATTTTTTTGGAAACGATTACCGGTTGGCTTCTTTTTTTTGTGCCAGCTCGGGAGTGATCGCCCTCGGATGGGGATTGGGTGAGGTAGCGCAGCGGGCTGTAGTGCCAGATGCCGTAAACTGCCAGCAGGACCAATACAACGACAATGGTTAGGAACACGCCTTTTTTTTTCATTGGCTCACTTTACATTTTAGCTGTTCAATGCATGCGGCGCCGGTAACAACCGCCTAAAACAATAATGTTATACCCTATAGAGGCACCTTGGGTCAAATTGTATTTGCATCTCGGACTGCGAGTTGTGGACTGCGAGTTGTGGGTTGCGAGATGTGTGTTTCGGGTTTCGCGTTATGCGTTTCGTCTAAGAAATAGGACTGAGTACGGGGCTATGAGGACTGAGGATGAGCAAATAGAAGAAAGCCCGTTGCCGGCTGCAAGCGGCTGATTTCATCATTTGGTATTTATCTGGAGGCCGCCAGCAAAACGCCTGTATTATAGTGAATTTAACAGAGTGGAGATGTCGGACCATTCGATTTTAATATTGGGTACGGCATGCCCGAACAAATCCTTCAAATTCCGATCTGTGCAGGTGCCACCGAGCCTTTGATAAAGTCGGATCGCTTGTGTATTGCTTTCCACCACCCAAAGGTATGCGGTGTTATGGCCTTGCTGAATCATTTGGCGAGCGGCCGACGCCATCAGCATTGAGCCGATGCCCCGAGACCTTTGAGACGGTTTGACATGCAAATTGTCGATAAACGGTTCAGGTCGGCACCAAATCGCAATAAATCCGATAACCTCCGCAGCTTCGGCAACCATTACAATATCTTCCGGTTTGATCTGCACCGTGCCCCAGTAGCGCTTGAGGTCTTCGGCAAGCTGATCCGTCAAGTAGCTCTCAGGCAAGACATCGGCATAACTGTCTTGCCAGCTTTCGGTCTGAAGCGCCGCAATGTGTGGTCGATCTGAGCGTCGGATAGTTCGAACCAGCATAATACCGTCATTTTTACTTATTTTTTGATTTTTTCTTTCATTAATTTTCATGCAAAATTCGAGTTATACTCAGATTTTGCACGAGTCGCAGGTTTTCATTTGCAAGGCACTTAAAGGCGAGGCTATAGTTGAACTATGCCTCGCC
The DNA here is from genome assembly GCA_030066985.1 of Desulfobacterales bacterium. NCBI lineage: Bacteria > Pseudomonadati > Thermodesulfobacteriota > Desulfobacteria > Desulfobacterales > Desulfobacterales bacterium. The sequence continues at coordinate 188,760 of JASJAN010000003.1, read as the reverse complement.
CTTAATAACGCAGCAGATGGAAGCCTGCGGCTCGCCGATCGGGTGAAAATTAATGAAATAAATGGATTTTATCCTTTTTACTTTTTTTTAATTTTTCTTTCATTAATTTTCATGCAAAATTCGAGTGAAATAACTTCTGATCCTCATAAACAGTATGGCCAATAAACCAATCCGTTAAAAAGTCCAGAAAGCTGTCCACTGTCAGTTGCCCGTTTTTTAAATCAGCTGCATGATGATTAAATTCTTCAAGCAGCTCTACATGCCGCTGATGATGACCGGCGATCCCCGTCAGCCGGTAAGAGGTGGCAATATTTTCTTCAGAGGTAAAATGAAAATCCGCATATTTTCTGAGTTCACTGACCAGCCTGTCTTTGTAAGCACCGTCATCGGTTTCTCTGAAGTTTATGGCAACTCGATTGATAAGGTCGACAAAATAGCGATGCTGTGCATCGACGATGTCATTGCCGGTTTCGAAATTAGATTCCCATTCTATTTCCATACCATCCTCCAATGCGTCCAAAACTCAAAAATGCACCAAGATAAATTGCTATTGAGAATACGCGGATTCAATCAAACCCATTGACGTGATTCATGACAGCTGTCAACTTTGCCAGCTCAAGCTTTGCCTACAGACAAATCATCTTTGAGCGGCGAAACGTCATCTTTTCATTTTTTCTTCTGACTTCTGCCCTCTGTCTTTTATCTCCTGTCTCATGCTGCCCACTGTTTGCGGAAGCTGTGCACCAGAGAGCACAGCACCGGCACCAGGATCAACGTCAGTAGGGTGGCGAATCCCAGACCGAAGATCACAGCCACCGCCATAGGCCCCCACCACTGGGAGGACTCACCGCCGATATCAAGGGCCATTTTGCGGAAATCAAAGCTGATGCCGGTGGCCATCGGCAGCAGGCCCAGAATGGTGGTGATGGCGGTAAGCATCACCGGCCGGAAGCGCACCGCGCCGGCACGCAGCAGGGCTTCGGTGGATGACAGGCCTTTGGCCATCAGCTGGTTGATGTAGTCGATGAGCACGATGGCGTTGTTGACGACGACCCCCGCCAGGCTAATGACACCGATGCCGGTCATGATGATACCAAACGCCGTGCCGGTGATCAGCAGGCCCAAAAATACACCGATCAGGGAAAACACCACCGAGGCCAGAATGATCAGCGGGGTAACCAGCGAGTTAAACTGGGTCAATAGGATGAGCATAATAAGGGCAATGCAGGCAAAAAAAGCCTTGCTCAAAAAAGCCTGGGCCTTGGCCTGTTCTTCCTGTTCACCGGTAAATTGGAAACGATATCCTTTGGGCCAATCGATCTGCTGAGACAGGCGGGCATCGATGTCTTTGATGACGTCATTGGCCAGGCGCCCCGATACATCGCCTGATATGGTGACCACCCGTTTCTGATCCAGGCGCATAATTGCACCAATTCCGCTGCCCAGGTTCACCTTGGCCAGGCTGGTCAGAGGTATCGGCTCACCCTCAGGGCCTGAAACTGTGATGCGCTTCAGGCTCTTGATGGACTGACGATCGCGTTTGGGCAAACGCGCCATAATATCATATTCATCTTTGCCCTCGCGATAAACACCGGCTTTAACCCCGTTGATGGCCGATTTTACCGTATAGGCGATGGTATAGGTATCCAATCCCATCAGGGCGGCTTTTTCTTTGTCCACCCGTACACGGATTTCCGGTTTGCCCTTCACAAAATTATCCTTTAAATCCACCAGACCGGGGATGTCCTTGATCACTTTGCGAGCACGGGCGGCCAGTTCACCGAGTAAATATATATCTTCTCCAAAAATCTCAATATTGATCGGTGGTCCGGTGGGCGGGCCTTCTTCTTCTTTTTCCACCTGCACCTCCGCCCCATGGATGGCGCTTAGGATCCGCTGCCGTACCTCTTTGACAATTTCCGACGAAGGTCGGGAGCGATCATGGAAATCTTTGAAGTCCAGCACCACCCGGCTGATATGGGTCCCGGTGCCGCCCTGGGAAAAAGGGTCTCCACCGATGGCACCGATATTGGATATGACATAACGGATGTCTTCATATTCAGCCACAATTTTCTCGATCTGGGCCACCAGCCGATCGGAGGCGTCCAGATTGGTGCCTTCCGGCATTTTGATATTAACATACGCCCGGCGCGGCTCGGTTTCGGGAAAAAATTCCGTGCCCTTTCCGAAAAAGAAAAAAGCCAGGGCAGCGCCAATCAGCAAGACAACCGCCACCGTGATGACCACCCAGCGATGTTGCAAAGACCATTTGAGCAAAAACAGATAAACCTGTTTAACACGTGGCTCGCGGATCTTCGGGTTTTTGGCGGGCGGGCCGGTTTTAATTTTCTGATAACGGGCGGACAGCACCGGATTGATCACCAGCGCCACAAACAGCGAAGCACTCAAGGCCATAATCAGGGTCATGGGCAAGTACCCCATGAACTCGCCCATAATACCCGGCCAGAACAGCATGGGCGAAAAAGCCGCCAGGGTGGTCAGGGTGGACGTAATCACCGGCCAGGCCACCTGGTCGGTTGCCGCAGCGGCTGCCTCTGCGCGGTTTTTGCCCTGCTGCATATGGCGGTAAATATTTTCGACAATGACAATGCCGTTGTCCACTAGCATCCCCAGCGCCAGAATCAATGAAAACAGCACCACCATATTCAACGTCACATCGAAGCCGGTCAGGAGCGCAAAGGTGATAAACATGGAATAGGGGATGGCCAGGGCCACGAAAATAGCGGACTGGCCGCCGATAAAAAAGAAAATGACTGCCAGCACCAGGATCAGTCCCGATATGATGTTATTTTCCAGGTCTGCCACCAGCAGTCGTACGTCATTGGACTGATCGGCCGTCAGATCAATTTGCAGGGTCTGCGGCAGCTCGGGCCGCATATCGTCGACCACCCGTTTGACTTCTTCGGTGACGCGTACGATGTTTTCACCGCTGCGCTTGAGAACCCCGATAGTGACGCTATTTTTACCATTGATACGGGAGCGGGTCAGCGGATCTTTATGGGCGTCTTTGATCGTGGCGATATCCCTCAGATAAACCGGTTTGCCGTCCCGCACATAGGCCACAATCGAAAAAATTTCAGATGGATGCCCAAAGTCCGCCGGCACCCGCACCAGGTACTTGGCTTCGCCGATATCCATGCTGCCGCCGGGCATATTGACATTGCTGTTGTTGACCGCACCGACAATGCTGGAAAAAGGCACGTTGTATGCGCGCACGCGATCCAGATCAAATTCCACATGAATTTCACGTTCCAGGCCGCCTGTCAGGCGCGCTTCCAAAACGCCGGGAATGGATTCAAGCCGGTCCTGCATGTCTTCGGCTAAATTCTGCAGACGCCGCAAGCTGAATGGTCCCGATAATACGACCCGAATTACCGGCATGTCTGAAAAATTGACTTCCTTAATCACCGGATCATCCTGCAGGTCAGCCGGCAAATCACCTTCGGCCTGGTCAACCTTGTCGCGCACTTTCTGCAGGGCATCATCAAGATCAACCGAGGGTAAAAATTTAATGGCGACCGTGGATAACCCCTCAGCGGAAGTCGAGCGGATTTCTTCGACATCATCAATGCCTTTGAGTTTGCGCTCAATGGGAATTGTGATCAGCTCCTCCATGTCGGCCGGTGCCACCCCCTCATAGGTGGTGGTCACAAATACATAAGGAATGGTGATATCCGGAAAAGATTCCCGCGGAAGTGAAACGTAGCAGTATAACCCGGCAATCACGATGACCACCAGCAGCGCCAAAACGGTAATCTGCCGTTTGAGTGCATATCGATTCAGAATCATTGCACACGCACCCTCATGCCGTCTTCAATTTCAGTCTGGCCCCTGACGATCAGATGGTCGCCGGGATTTAAACCGCTGGTTATTTGAACGCGATCGCCTTCAATGACGCCGATGTCAACGGTTCGCGATTGCGCGATACCGTCTTTTTCGACGAACGCTATACGTTCGCCGCCTTTGTCCACCAGTGCAAACAGCGGTGCCAGCAATGCGTCCGGAATCATGCGGCGCACAAAAGCCACCCGGGCGATCATCCCGGGGCGGATGTCGGCAAATGGATTTTCGACTATCGTGCGGACTAGGAATGTTTTGGTGGCCGGATCGGCTTTAAAGGCCACAAAATCGATTGTTCCGTTGAGCTTTCTAGCGGGAAAAGCATCAATCTTGACCGGTGTCTTTTGGCCCTGCAGCACAAAGCGGATATCAAGTTCCGGTACGCGCACATTGATCTTAATACGGTCGATATTAATAATGTCGGCAATCGGTTTGCCGGTATCAATGAACTCACCGGTATCGACGTACAGGTGATTAATGATACCGTTGATCGGCGAACGCGGGAAACCATGATTGTATTTGACCTTTATCTGCTGCAGGTCGGTGGCTGCCAATTTGCGCTGAGTGGCACTTTGATCCAGTTCCTCCTGGGCAATGATTTTGCGCTTGAAAAGTCGCCGGCGGCGTTGATAAAGATCATCAGCCAATTGATATTGGGCCTCGGCATGGGCCATTGCGGCCTTGAGGGCCGAAACGTCGATTTTGACCAGCAGGTCGCCTTTTTGGACGAGGTCACCTTCGTTTGGCCCCATCCATTCGATGCGGCCGGCTGTATCGGCTGACACCTGGACGTCCTGCCAGGCTTCGGTTGTTCCCGGCAAAAAAATGACATCCCGTATCGGTTCTGCCGTGATGTTAACAATCGAAACCGCAACTGCTTCTGGCTGGTTTATATGGTTTTCAGTTGTCGCTGAACCGGCTTTGTCATCACAACCGTAAGTTAAAAAACCGAACCACAACAAAAATACCAGAAGTGTTAATAGTCGTTTGGTTTGCATTTAGTTTACCGTCTCTTTTTGAATTCCTTGAAATGCCAGTCGCAGCAATCGTTCGGGACGCTGTGGATCTGCGGACTGGGGTTTTACCTGATCCATGTGCAAACAAAAGTCGATGACGCTCAACACCAGCAAGGCCACCTCGTCGTCGACCGATTTTCTGACCTCATCCTGGGCGATCCCCTTCTGATAAATTTTGCGAATGGCTTCGATCATGTGACCATGATAGCGTGTGAAGTCATAATTGGGTGTCCCCTGAGGGGGGCCGAATATGAGACCATGAATCATTTTATACAGGCTGCGGTGCGCTTCAACCTCCTCATAAACTCGGCGATAAAGCATCAGCAGCCGCTCCAATACATCGCCTTTCGAGTCCAGCACTTCGGCCAGCAAATGTTTCTGTAAATCTTCCGCCATCTCCAAAATGGCCAGAAAAAGCCCTTCTTTGCTTTTAAAGTAGTAATAAAGCATCGGTTTGCTGACGCCAGCCTGCTCGGCAATTTCGCGCACAGACGTTCCGGCATAGCCTTTCTCGGCAAAAATACCGATGGCTGTTTCCAGCACCCTCTGGCGCGCATTGGGTGTTTTTGCCTTTATTCCACTATTGTTTTTCATATTGGTTCCATCTTAGTGCTCGTGATAGATATGCTTCAGACGGTGCCTGCTTATGGTAAATTCTTGACGTTGTCAAGAAAATTACCTACCGGTAGGTAGATTTATAACAATTTAAAACGCAAAATACCAGGGATCACTCCAAAGTTGACAAATTGCAGGTTGGAAGATGCTGATAGGTTTATACGGAGAGCGGGTTTGCGGAATAATGCATGTGATTCGATCAGAAGAGGATGCTCGACAAGACCTAAATAAGCATGAGTCCCAGCAGACCGGATAGACTTAACTTGATTCTTTTTTTGTACATCCCGATATTATGATCCTTAATATCAGCCGGTGCCATCAAAAATCGAAAATATTCCTGTGGTTTGACCAGGTAAAGCAAATCGTTACCGGACATGCCAAAAAGGCTATTAAAGAACATTTGCGTGTAGGCAGCCGGATGGTGTTTTTTAAATACTCAAAAAGATCGATGGACAGGTATATGGTGAGTATGCCCAGGGCCAGCGGAAGCAGCAAAAAAAAAGATCAACGAAAAAAATTGCCCGTTATCACTTCTTGTTTGGTTGAATGATGCTATCGTAATCATGAGCATGTTATGTGCTTGTTGATACTTACCAGTTTAGCTGATTTTTGAACCACTCACAATTTTTTTAAGTAGTAATTTTTTTTAAATATATGAAATTATCATATTAATCTCAAAAACACCCTGCTCGCGCTGCAGGTGCAGATGTTGTGCTCTGCAGGAATCGAATGGTCATGGCGGGCTTTAACGTTAGGCGCTTAAGTTGAAAGGCTCACCGGATAAGACATTCAGCAAAGTTAGACGCGGCTGAAGCGGGGTTTTATTCGGGTGGGCTGGTTGAGTCCAAAAATACCAGCTGAGGCTGCTTTTTGCGGCTTTTTGTCGATTTTTTGAACGGGCTGTCTTTTTCTTTGAAATAGACTTGTATTTCGACACCGATTCCGGAATTGGTAACCCGGGCGACCTTTCCGGTTGCCTTGACATGATTGCCGGAGTCGGGAAAGCTGAAAGAAACTGCTATTTCCTCACCGATGGGCAGATGCTGGTTGGTTGTTATGAATATTCCTGAAGAACTGACATTTTTGATGTGGCCATCAAAATTGCAGGTATTGGTCAAGCAGCGCACGGCGACCTCCTGGTTTCTTCGGAAAACCAACCGTGCATCCTTCCTGGATTTGAGGTGATTTAGGCGATCCATAAACGTTTTTATCCTTTTCGCCTAATTCCCAAAATGCCGATAATCCCGATGGCCAGCAGAAACATAAAAACTGGCAATGGTATCTTCCCCGGGCCCGTTATCCCGTTGTTTTTAAGATGGGTGATAATATCCGTAAAGACGCCAGCCTCAGCCAATCCAATAAAGATAGCAATCGAAACAGCAGCAAACACAGATGCGAATAGTATTTTCATATGTCACCCAGGAAATGGAGCGGGTACAGGATTCGAACCTGTTTGTGACCCGTTTAGGCCGCGCTCCCTTTTGAGCCCCCGCTCAATGATTAATTGTAAGGGAAGAAGGGGGTTGGGGTTCCCAAAAGGCATACCAATTTGAAGGGTAAAAGGGGTAAAATGAGAACCCGCCCCCCAGCCGATAGAAGTGCCTGCTGCGAGCCAAACCTAAGCATTGAAGGTCTCGGCACCTGCAGACACCATTCGCAAAATGCAAAAAATATGCCATTGTCATTGATTTTTATTTTTGTATATATATCAATTTATTATAAAAATAAGAAAATTTAAAAATCAAATAATTGGGTAATTCATGCCATAGTTTTATTACCTAAATGACATATCGCTGTGGTCCAAATGACAGAAGTCAGAGGACGGAGGACAGAGGGGGTGTTGCGGTCGGGATAAGGCCAAAGAGCGCTTTCTTTCTATCTTAAAATTTGGTAATGACCATCGTCTGCCAAAATATCGCAAGAATCGGGTGGCGGCGTTCCCAGCATACCATTACAGTGGGGCAAGAGTTATAAATCAGAGAGGAGAATCCAATTGGGATCAATGAACTCACATCAATGGGGACTGCTAACGATCCTATCACTTTTCTGGGGAGGTTCCTTTTTTTTCGTAGAAATCGCATTACGCGATTTTCAACCATTTACGCTGGTATTTCTGCGGATTGCCATTGCCACTGTATTTCTGGTTGGGGCTGTATACCTTGGCGGCAAAAAACTGCCGGTTTCCTTAAAAACATGGATGGGATACATTCTGCTAGGGTTGCTTAACAATGCCATACCTTTCACCCTCATTGCCTGGGGACAAACCCGCATTGAAAGCGGCGTTGCATCGATTCTGAATGCAACAACCCCGATTTTTACAGTTTTGCTGGCCCATTTTTTAACCGCAGATGAACGCCTGACCTTTTCCAAAATATTGGGGGTTGTCGTCGGTTTTATGGGCGTTTATCTGATGATGAAACCCGAGCTGTCCGATGGATTTAGCTGGCGCGGTCTGGGGCAGGCAGCGGTGCTCCTTGCTGCACTCAGTTATGGTTTTGCCGGAATCTTCGGCAAGCGTTTTAAAAATATTCCTGCCCTCGTCAATTCTGCCGGCATGTTGCTGTGCTCAACTGTCATTATGCTGCCACTGGCCATCATCGTCGATGCACCCTTTGGGATTCAACCTTCCATTGAGGCTATCGCGGCCGTTTTAGGTATTGCCGTTGTCAGCACTGCGGCGGCCTATCTTCTCTATTTTCATTTGTTGGCCGCCGTTGGCGCCACAAATGTGCTGCTGGTGACATTTTTGATTCCCATCAGCGCGCTTTTGCTGGGGGTCGGGGTCCTGGGTGAGGATATTAGACTGGCCGAATATGCCGGCATGGGTTGTATCTTTCTGGGGTTGATCATTATCGACGGCCGTGTGATGGGGTGGTTGCCAAAGAAGAGACCATCAGCCGTGGATGGAGATTTATCTCTATCAAACCGTTGTCCGCATGTGAAAAGATCTTCCGAGAGCTAAAGGCGCCTGTCACAGAAATTGCTGCCGTGTATTTCGCCCAATGGTCTCGCACTTTTTTGACAGAAATTAGTGAACGCTGGTCACTAGAGAATTGTCAATGATTTGTCTAAAATTTCTTTGACATCTCATCGGTGCTATGTTAGCTTGGCGGCATGCGTAACAAGCGCAAAATACACCCGATAGGATTTGTTGCGCGGCAGACCGGATTGAGCGCGCATGTGATCCGCGCCTGGGAAAAACGTTATGGTGCAGTGCAGCCGGGTCGCACCGCGACCGGTCGCCGGTTATATTCTGAAAGCGACATCCAGCATTTGCAGCTTCTGCAGCAAGCTTGCCAGAGGGGGCACCGCATAGCGCAGTTGTCAGAATTAGACGATAATACACTGTCGGATATTATCGGCAGCGCTGCTGCAGATACCGGGCCGATTGAAACTTTTCAGACCCAGCTGACCACACCCGAAGAGCTCCTGCAAGCGTGCCAAACGGCTGTGGATAACCTGGATGAGTTGGCGTTTGAGGCCGCTTTAGGCCAAGCTGCCGTCGTGCTCACAAGGCCGCGGCTTTTTGAAGAAGTGGTCATACCCTTGACGATTGAAATTGGTGAGCGCTGGAGTAGGGGTGAGCTCAAAATCATCAATGAGCACATGGCCTCATCAATTCTGGTTTCTTTTTTGCGGGATATGCTCTCTGTCTACCGCCCGCTGCTGCCGATGCCGAAAATCGTCGTTGCAACCCCGGCAAACCACTGGCATGAACTGGGTGCGTTGATGGCTGCCATCATCGCTGCAGAGGCCGGGTGGGGTGTGTTTTACTTTGGGCCCAATCTGCCAGCCGAAGAAATTGCAGCTGCTGCCGTACACAAGAATGCGCTGGCAATTGCGCTCAGCATCGTTTACCAGGATGCTGAAAGACAGACCCTGCGCGAAATAAAAAAATTACGTCGATACGTGACCGAACAAGTGGCCATCATCGTCGGCGGAAGCGGTCTGCAATCATGCGCGGCAGCATTAAAGCAACTGAACGTCTTGTATCCGCATAACATATCCGATTTCCGCAATATTTTAGACAAATTGAGTTGACTGCCCCTCTTGGGCAACCGCAGCAAAATTCTCCTTCTATATCCAGCCGTGTTATCAGTTTGATCACCTTGTTTATTGCCATCCGGCGAACCGGCTTGACATCTATGCATTCTAACTTAATTTTAGACATAAATTAGACAAAATAATTCGATTCGTCACAATGGAGGTGTACGATGACAACTAATACAGAGGCCAATAACAGTTACATAAACGGTATGTTTGCTTTTTTAAAAAATAATTACGATGAAAGCATTAAACATTTGACACAGGCTATCGACTCCGACCCGGAACACACACTCGCCTATATGAGCCGGGGCTCGGCATATTTTCGCTCCGATCATTTGCATGAAGCCATTGCTGATTTTGATCGTGCGATCCAACTAAATCCCGATCTGGCGCGATCCTATCACTTGCGCGGTCTTGCCAAGGAAAGACAGGGAAAAGATGCCGATGCCATAGTTGATTTTGAGAAAGCCATTGAGCTGGATCCCGAATATGGTGCAGCCTACTATAGTCGCGCAACGCTGCATACCAAAATGGGAAATGAAGATCTGGCCGTGGATGACATTAAAATGGTAGAGTTCTTGACGAACAAGAATATCGAATCGTTTGCAAACGATAACAATGTCTGGCGATCGCAGCAAATGCGTTTGGAATCATTGACGGCCGGTGAAATCGACCGCTAAATGCGCGCCTGCGACCACTGTTTTTGCATCCCCATATTCATTAGTAAGGCCATTTCGCCATAATTGGGAAACTTTTTTCATGTAGATGTATAGCTTAACAGTCCAAAAAAATATATAGGTGACTGAATATGTTAATAATTTGATCTCTTTGCGGCGCTTTTAAATCGTGCATGATTTTTGCTTCTCTATACCTCAAGGAAGACATATATCGGCATATACAGTCAGGAATTGAAATATTTTTGGAAAAATACCGCCGAAATTTCAGGATTCCAGAGAATGTGATTCATTTTTCTGAAGTGAACAATAAAATTGCTGAGCGAAAATACATTAAATTTGCGATGAAATTTGGTGTAGAAGATAGTTCCAAGAATTAATGGTATCATCTTAACCGAATAATAGGGGGGGGCGATCTTTTTGATAGGCAAACTATGGTCGCGCGACCAGCGCTTTACGATTAAAAGCTGCGCCAGTGTCGTTCTCATCGGGGCAACAGTGGCTTTGGCGATATTAATCATTCGTGTGGTTGGTGAGCAGAGACTTCAGCGCTTTTTGGATCTGATACCGATCTTCAAGCGTAGACCAGAGGTCGAAAATTTGATTAACGAAGCTTTTATGACGGACAGTCGCTCTTAAATCAGGCATCTATAAACTGGTGGGAGTAGACCTGCAAGGATTAGAATGCTTTCTCCGCCTATACAGGGCAGCAGCTCTAGCTGCCCTTTTATATTGACACCGATTCGAGGCAACCTTCCAGTAAGCGAATACCTGGCGTGAATATCCCCTGATGCCAATCGAAACAGGGTAAAATTTAGCCCTATTTGACACGCCATGATCTTTTGATGATCTCTAACCAGGAATGCCTATCAGGTGGTGGATTTTTCTCGAGTCTACCGGTCCTACGGTTATTGCCTTTATCCAGAAAGCCATTAACGGTGTTTTTATTTTCATACCACACCGGTTTTTTAGCACCTTTGTTGAGCGGACCTTTCATATCCCCCTCGGATCTTTCTTGTTTTCCTCTTTTTAGCGGCCTGTTGATTGGAAGGGAGGGTTTTAGCAGATAAAACCGCAGTTGTACAGGATGAAGTTTCAATCCGCTTTTTAGTTTGCAGTTATTTGAGAACCCATAAAAAGTAGCATATATGGTATAATTTATTTATTGACATACAACATGTGGTATATATACAATGGTGCGCAAATTTGACGCTTTTGTGGCACCCATTCTTAACATCAGTGGAACTTCTCAGCTCTTGCTCACTTCACTAACGGCAACCTAAAATCTAGATATCCTGAAACAGCACCTGATGCCTGACACGATCGTCGAAAAACTTGAAACCGCGCCACCAAACCTGTCTTAAAAACCCACCGCAGGAGGATAAAATGCAGCAATTCTTAGCGCTGGCGGATAAAATTCCGTGGATCATGGCACCAGCCATTATCATTGCCGCTTTGGTGCTCATTACGGTGTTGGTGGGGATTGTCCGTTTGCTGGCGCCAGCGTCAAAGGCCATGTTGGTTGCCGTCGTGCTGGCGCTGAGCGCGTGGGCAGTGCTGATACGAACTTTTTGACGTGTTCTGTGATTTACTTAATTGGATCTAAAAGCGAGAGGTCATTATTGCGCGCGAAGTTGACTTGCTTTGATACCGGGTAGCTGGTCAATTCCGTCAGGCGTTCCACTGCCAGAATATGTTTTAAATTCTCTGTATTCTGATATTGCGGGTTCAGCCAATCCCTGTAAACCTCGGGTTTAAGTATTACCGGCATTCGATGGTGAATTTCGCGTATCGATGCGCTGGCTTCCGTTGTGATGATCGTACATGACCGATAAGCTGGCGCCTGCTTATTTTTGTACCAGATCTCCCACAACCCGGCAAATGCAAAAGGTTTCTTATCCGGCAGCGTGATCAACATCGGTTGTTTTTGCCCCTTGGTGCCTTTCCACTCATAAAAACCATCGGCAATGATCAAACACCTGCGCTTTTTAAAGGCATTTTTAAAGGACGGTTTCTCGGCAATCGTTTCAGCACGGGCATTAATCATGCGATTTCCGATGGATGGGTCCTTGGCCCAAAACGGCACTAGCCCCCAATGGAATCTATCCAGCCAGTTTTCGCCCTCATAGGTGTATATCGCCAAAATTTCCTGTGTCGGCGCCACATTGAAATTGGCGGCCACGTCGCAATTGGCGCGGTCAATGGGGAAAAATTGCTGCAGCTCATCCAGTTGACGATATCCTACAAAGCGGCCACACATAAGCAGTTACCTCCAAGATCGAAGCTAAGTCAAAAGCGCTTTCATTATTGCTATAAAAGCGGTTGAATTTACAAGTGCCTAAAGTGCCTAAAATTGTGGTGTCGCTTGCGCTCCCTCCTTTTAAAAAGATAGAATTCCTCAACTTTAGGCACTCCGAACTTTAGTTCACTTTATTCACTTAGGGGTTACGCATCTAAAAGTGAAAAGCGTTTGCTGAGACCAGCGTGAAGTATTTGTGCAACTAAATGGTTCAGGCCGGCGTCATAACCCGAACGCTAACCTGTTGAACGTACGGTGTGGCCGCATCCCGGTAGGCAAGCATATGCGGCGTTTTGAGATGGGCCACCAGATGCTCGAGGCTTTCCCAGGCTTCGACAATGGTGACCACATCTTCTCTGATGGCGCTTTGAAAAGCCAAACCGGAATCGATGTCAACGGCCGGTTCGTATCCCAAACAGCCGGCTTCAGCTTTTACCTTGGGCACATTGTTCTGCAAGATCGTCAGATAATTTTCTCTCGAATTCGGCTTTAGCTCAATGGTGGCAATGACATATATCATGGGAAATTCCTTTTTGACTGGACAATAGATCAGCTGCAAGAAAATCTGATACAAAATTAAAGGCTTGCACCCACATGGCCGATAAGTTATGTGATATTCGAACGTTTAATGTTGAGGATCGGGTTCATGAAATCAGGCGTCGTCAGGTATATGATCGTATGGTTTGCCGTCTGCAGTTTTTGGGCCGGGTGCAGCGCAACCGACCCGGGGAAAAATGCAGCGTCAAATCCTTATCAAGAGCGGACCGTAAAGCGCATGGTGACCGATTATCAAGGCACACCGTTTCTTAAAATCGATTGCCAATATGTCGGCCGGCAACCGTACAAAGGCTATCCATCGGACGTACCCTGGCAAACACAGGCGATCGATTTTTACAACATCGGGTTTGAAAACCTTACCCTCCACAAAATCACATTTCTTTCCAAAAAAGTCTATCAAAAAAATTCCGGCCAACAACAAACGGAAACGGATGATGCCGGTCTGGTTCTGACGGAATCTGCCGATTTTACACGCCAGCCGGATTCTGATTTTGATGGTTTGGAACCCTTTGAGGAGCGAAAGTTGATCAACTGGTCATTTGAGGCCAATCAGAAACCCTCGGAACATATCGCCAATATCGTTCTTCAAATTCAATATCAGGGCCGTGCTTACACCTTCAACATCCCCCTCGTCGACAATCGCCGCTAGTCTCCAGTCGAGCAGCGCATATCCATCTCTTTGATGCAGTCATCATTCAAATAGGGCAAGTTCATGCCTGACATTTTGGAAACACGAAAATTTGCTGTTTGATCCCCGTGCGCCTGGCAGGTCATGAACGTTGGTTGATGAGGCAAAGGAGAATTTTCGGATTTGAGTTGGTTTTAAAGCAAAATTCAACAGGCAATGGCAGCTGCATTTTAACCTTCAGGGCGCACCAATTGAAAGCGGAAATTTTTGACAAATAGGGCGATCAGCGCCGGCAGCACAAACACCGTAATGGTGCTGCCCACAATTAACCCGGAAGCAAAAACCGTAGCCAGACCTTTAAACAACGGCCCGCCGCCAAACATCAGCGACATCAACCCGGCCACGGTGGTGGCGGTGGTCATAAAAATCGGCAACAGGCGCACGCGAGCGGCCTTCAGCATGCAGCTGCGGAAAGCTTCCCAGGTCAAACCGCAGTAAGAGCGCTCTCCTTCGGGTGCCAGATCTTCTTTGGCATTCAGCTTTTCGCGGATCAACTGCTCGGTATAATCGATCAACAGGATAGCAGCATTCAAGACCGTGCCGAACAATGCCAAAAAACCCAGCGTTTCCATAAATCCGAACGGAATGTCACGCATCCACAGACCCAGCATCCCGCCGATGACCGACAGCGGGACCGTCAATAAAATGAGCAGAGGCTTGACCGCCGAGTTGTACTGCAGCAGCAGGCATAGGATGACCAATAGGGCCCCGACACCGAGGGCCACGTTATTGGCGCGTTCGCCACGCACGGCCTCTTCGTCGATGCCGCCGTTGGCGATATGATATCCGGGTGGCAGCTCCTTTTCGATGGCAGCCACCTGAGGCTTCAATATCTCCAATACTTCCCTGGCCAAAAAATCCGTCTCCGGCCGCGCCTGCACCCACAGGGACCGCTCGCGCTGGTAGCGGGTGATCAGGGTGGGTTCGTAGCGTACCTTTAAATCAGCGATAGCCTTCAGGGGGACTTTGCGGTCATAACCCTCGACAAAGGCGGTATTCACCTTTTGAAGGGATTGACGTTGATCCTTGGGTAGACGCAGCATCACCGGGATTTCGCGATCGCCTTCGCGGTAACGGGTCAGATGCAGTCCGCTGTAATAGGCATTGAGGGTGCGTGCAATGGTGTTATTGGTCACGCCAGCCAGGTTGGCATCCACCGAATCGACATCGACATCCAGCTGCAGACCATAAACACCCCAGCTGTCGTGCACATCCCAGGCCATCCGGCTGTCTTTGAGTATATTTTTTAGTTTGAGGCCGTAATGGCGCAAAACCGCCTCATCTGCCAGACGCGGTCCCGAGATGCGATATTGGATTGGTGTGGGCACGGGCACGCCCAACACGAGTGTCTGAGGGACGACCCGGGCACCGGTAATGGGCGGCAGGTAGTCGGGATCGCCCTGCTGACCGATGCCGTTCCAGGCCGCGTAGCGAATGTCGGCAATGAAATCATAGACACCCTCCGGGTCGTTGGCATTGATCAATATCAGGGCATAATGCGGCGCATCCGGTTTGGGATCTGTGCCCGTATAAAAACGCGGACCGCCGGCGCCAACGTAAGTCACCATATTATCCAGCCGTGGAAACGGATTTCCGTCTTCATCGACAGACGCCACCCAGGCCCCGTCCTGCCGTTTGACCTGGCTGAGCCGGCGTATGAGGGCTTCAACCTGCTGGGTAGTGTCGGCGGTGCGGTAAATGGATGCCGTTTCGGGCAACCAGACATCCACCACAAACTGCGGGCGATCCGAATCCGGGAAAAAAGAAGGCGGCACCGGCAGCATAAACGAGGCAAACAGCAACGCAAAAGCAGCGGGGATGACCACCATGCGCAGCCGAATGGCCCAGCGCAAAAGGACGACAAATAAATTATCTTTGGCGGCATCGTCTTTGGCAGGCCGTTCACGCCCTTTTATGCCCAGCTTGGCGGCGATCCATTTAATAACCATGACAATCGGTAGCCCGGCGATAGGCTTCAGTAGGTAAAAGTTTAAAATAGGGGTGACCGTCATGGCACACAGCCAGCTGACCAGCAGGGTCAGGGAGACCACCACCGGCAGGCTGAAAACATATTCGCCCATGTCCCCCGGCAGGACAAAGGCCATCGGTATGAAAACGCCGATGGTGGTCAGCGAAGACCACAGCAGCGAGGTACCGACTGTCGTAGCGCCCTCTACTACGGCTTTTTCGCGCGGCATCCCCTCACTCATAAAGCGGGACGAGTTTTCACCGATGACAATGGCGTTGTCCACCAGCAGCCCCAGCGCGACAATCAGGGCCGCCAGCGAGATTTGTTCGATTTCGACATCCCAGATGCGCATCAGGGCCAAGGCGGTCAACATAACCAGCGGAACCGTAATGGCAGTGACCAGTGCCACCCGCGGCCCGGCCAGCAGGCTAAGGATGATCAGCACCAAAACAACCGCTGAAATCAGGTTGTCGACCACGTCGCTGACCTTTTTCTCCACAAAAGCCGGGGGATTTGAAACCACGGCAACACGGATATCCGGCGGCAAAAAGGTCTGGCTGGCCGTTTCCAGCAGCAACTCCACGGCATCACCCAGCCAGGAGATATTTTTCCCCGGCTTCATGGTAAACGAGAGCACAATAGCGGGCATCGATGCTTCGGAGTCGCCGTAATAGGTAAGCGCGGCAGGCGGATCCTGGTACTCGCGCTTCACGACAATATCCAGGTCCTTGAGTTTGACCGGCACATCAAACGCCGGACGCTTGGATTTGGGTTTTGCAGGTGCCTCTGTTTGCTTATCTCTGGTGATGCGGTCCACGACCACACCGTTTATTTCGCGCACGGCATCAAAGTTGCCGGTAATACGCGTGTTGATGCGGTAGTCTTCGGTATTAAGAATGCCGGCCGGGGCGATCACGTTGCGCTCGCTGAGTATGCGCTGTAGAAAATCGCTGGTGATGCCCAGCTGGCTCCACTTCTCGGCAATTGTTTCCAGGTAGATGACTTCCGGCTGAACGCCATACAGGTCCAGGCGGGCCACATAGGCGGGTTCGGTGGTCAGCGGCACCACGCGACCGTCAGGCCGCTTGGTCACCGGCCGCAGATCCATCAGCCGGTCGCGCAGTCGTTTGGCAAAGATTTCCAATTGGCGCGGCGTGTAGGGTTGTGTCTTGGCGGTTTCCGGATCCTGGTAGAGCGCCAGAACCAGGGCGGCGGTATCGCCGAAGTTATCGTCGACCTTGGGCGGATGGGCCGTTTCCGGCAGCTCCGTCTGCAGCAGCCGCATCTCGGCGCGCAGCTTCTGCCACACAGGCGCGGTGTCGTCAATCTCATATATGGTGGATACATTCACCACCGAGCGCCCATAATAGCTGCGAGATATCACGCGTCGGACCTGTTTGATGTTGGCGGCCGCCTTTTCAACTTTATCGGATATCAGCTCTTCCACCTGGCGGGCATTGGCCCCCGGCCATTCGGTGGTGACGGTGGCTTCCCGAATGATGAATTCAGGGTCTTCGCGGCGGGGTGCGGTCAAAAAGGTGTTGAGGCCGGCACATAACAATAGAAATGCAATACCTAATACAATCGGTTTGTGTTGCAACGCAAATTTAGGCAGATTCATAGCTTGACCTCGACTTCGACAAAGGCATTGACTGGGTCACCCTCCCGCAGGTAAGCGGCTCCGTCCACGATAACTTTCATACCGTCCGACAACCTGTCCGCTGCCTCCGGTATAATTTCAATCAGCGTGCCGATGTTTTGACCGGTTTTGACCGCCACCCTTACTGCCCGCTGGTGGGTTTCATCCACGGATTCGACCGCAAACACATGATATCCGGCGCCTTCTTTCATAACCGATAGAACCGGCACGTAAAACCCGGTGTTCAGCCGGCCCTGTTGAAGGTCGACCCCGACGACTTGACCGGGGCGCAACAGCCAGTTTTTACGCACCCACACCACAGATTGACCCTCCTGCAGATCGGACGGCGCATTCGCCACGCCCAGATCGGTTTCTGGATTTAGGGAGCCGATATCCACCAGTTCACGGAAGGAAAACAGCCCGAAAGCCCTGATAAAGCGTTCGCCCGGCTTTACCCTGACTTTGCTTACCGTGAACACCGGGTTGAATGTACCCCCCAAATCATTAATGGTCACTCCATCGGCCTTCCAGACGAAAAACCCGTCCTTATCTTTGTAGAGCGTGTCTTCACTGGCAAAAAACGGCGGTTGGCCGTCGGCTTTCTCAGATTCCAGACTGTACAGTGCGTTAGTGCGAATAATGTCTTGCGGATCCACCTCCTCGGGTATCCCGATTTCCACCAGGCGGTTGCGGACCAGCAATGTCACCATAAATGTGCGCGTGGCGGTGTCTGCGGTGGGCGCTTTGTTGTGGACCCAACCATGAAGGGGCGCTTCGCCGGGACCCCCATAAACCAGAACCAAATCGTTGTAATTCAGATTTTGTTCCACTTCCGGTGAGACGGCAACTTCGACCTTGATCGGGTCCATCATCTGAATGGTGGCCACCGGTTCGCCCCGTTCCACATAGCCGCCTCGAATCGCATGCAACCTGGCAACCTGCCCACTGAAAGGCGCAAACAGCAGCGTATCGGCCAAATCGATCTTGGTTTGTGCCAGATTGGCCTGAGCCGCCTCCAGTCTGGCTCTGGCCGCTTTAAAATCGGCCTCGGCTTTGTCCAAGAAGCTCTTGGCTCCGGCACCTTTCTCAAAAATATTGCGCTGGCGCTCAAAATCGCGTTTAGCGCGAAAAACTTCAGCTTCGATATCGCGGATGTCCGCCGCCGCTTTGCTGACGGCCACTTTAAAGCGGGGGCTTTCCAACTCGGCCACCAGTGTTCCCGCTTGCAGTATATTACCGGCATCATCGGTTGCGGGCCCCTGGACATTGGTGCCGCGATCTTTCACAAATCGCAGCCGCCCGTTGACATCAAACCCGAGGGTTTCTCTTTTCCAGGACTCAACGGACCCGGCCACCAGGGATTGACTGACGGGCGTGCGCTTGGCAAGCGTCAGGTAGGTGACCGGCCGCGCCGGTTGAATAGTTTCATCAGTTTCACCCGACTGGCAGCCAAAAATCATGCTTTGCAGCAAAAAGGCAAGAATTGTTATTGCGAAGATGCCGCTTCGACGGCAGGTATCGATTAAGGCGGCATTTTTTAGAGAGATGATGTGCATCGTTGTCCCCCCATCTGAAAAACGATTGTGATCATCACCATTCTGAAAGTGAACTGGAGAATGTGTGACATGTGGAAGAATTTACTTTAGTAAGACTAAGGCTAGATTAACGATCGTCAAGTTGCAAACCGACCAGTAATATTGACGTTTCGAACAACCTGAGGTAACCTTATCTTACACAAAGGCAACACACTTTAGGGGAATGTAGCACTGCTTATCATTTTAGACCGCAGCGATACTGTTCAGCACTTTCAAGCGGATCTTCAACAGGGAAGTCAACATCGCCAACAAGAACGAAGAGAGGCAGAAAAAAATGAAAGTCAAACTGTTTGGCATCCTATTTATTTCCACGGTTGTTTGCATCATTTTTATGGCACCCATCGAATCGCCCGCTGCTCAATATACCTGCTTTGTAAAAGCCGGCCGGGAAGATGCGCATGTCGTAGTCAATGATTACGACCGTGATGGGAATCGGCTGCCGAGAGGCGGAGAAATTTATAGGGGCGTAGTTAAAAGAGGCCAGCGGCAACAGATAAAGAGCCGTTTTGGTAAAATTCGCTATAACTACCGATTGTATAATCAATCGCGCACCAGCGGCCGCAATTCCACCAACTGTGAGGGGGGTAAGAACATACAATTGCCCTAAACGACCGTCCATTTAAGGTCTGGAGGTCGAATTTTAATGATATTTAACAAACCATTCAATGAGCTGCCTGGCGATACTTATCTTGGGGGGAATTCGCGGTAAGTTGTCTCTTTTAAACCAGGCCGCATCGACGATTTCAGATCCGTCAACACGAATATTACCGCCGTCGTAATCGGCCGTAAAGGCAACCATCAATGAGTTCGGAAACGGCCATGGCTGGCTGCCAAAGTAGCGGATATTTTTGACCCTTAAACCCACTTCTTCACGTATCTCTCTTTCGACACATTGCTCCAGCGTCTCACCCGGCTCCACAAAACCGGCCAAAACACTGTAAAACGGCAGTTTAAAGCGTTTGTTGCGCCCCAGCAGGATTTGATCCCCGTTTACAACGGCCACAATAACAGCCGGCGATAGGCGGGGGTAATTGGTTAGCCCGCAGTGCAAACAAATTTTAGCGCGCTCGTCTGACTTAAATTCGGTCTGTTTACCACAGCTGCCACAATATCGATGGGTTTGGTTCCAGTTCACCAGTTGGTTTGCTCGCCCGGCGATCCAGATCAGATTCTCATCCAATACGCTGAACAGTGCCCGCAAATCTCTGGGCTCCAGATTCGTCTCTTCAGGATTGCTATCGGCTATTTCGGCAGCATAGCAGGGGCGGTCATCCAGAGTGCCAAGATATTGTTTGTGGATCACAGTGGTTTGAGTTTTTTTTAAATCTGATGTTTCAGGGATGGAGCAGCTATCGTTTCTGACTTTGACCAACAGTTTACCCTGATCGTAAATAAACCACAGGGCATTGGCTGCCTCTTTTGAAGGGGTTTTAAAGTCAGGAATAAAGGCCATAGATTCAATTCTTTTTTATGAGAGATTGGCGAATGCGGCGTGGCAGTTTGGGATTAAATTGGGTGGTCAGATAATCTTGGAAGTCCGTTAAGGCTTTGATGCGGCCTTCCTGGTATTTTTGTTTATTCCGATCACCGGATCCATTCTTCAAGCCAGTCTGCGCATCTGCAACCCTTTGATCAATCAATTCATAAATATCTAACAAATATATATATGCCATTTTAAATTTCCAAATTTGAAATTGGCTTTAAAAGTCCAGGTTTTGTTTGCTGGCTCCCGCAACCATGTGCGGAATTTCGCATCCAATTTTATGAGATTAAGGTGCTCAAAAGGTGCGCGCTAAGATGGATCCAAATAATGTAATATATCCAAATATAAAAGATAATCTCCATTTCACAACCGGAAACGGGCTAACTGGTAACGGGCCAACCGATCTAGAAATATTTTTGGGTCTTAAGGTCCACCCTCTCAGCCAGATAAGCGCGAATCCACGCCCATTCCGCCAGTTGTCCTTCATAAAATCGTTGTGATGCCCGATCGTCTTTTTGCTGCGCTTCAGCCTGGCGTTTTTGGGCCGATTCAATTTGTTTACTGATATAGTTGTGGATATCGATCAAATATTCGTTGGCCATATTCTTGCCTTTGCCATTATTCTGTATTTTATGATTCACCACGAAAAACACGAACCCGCCCGCCTCGCCTTGCGGTCTCGCATGGCGGGCGTGGGAAGCACGAAGTTTTGTTTAAGATATTATAATGTTGCGTTTTAAGACCGTCGTGAGCTTCTTGGTAAAACGAAGCGCTTTTTACCTTTGGGACAGCTTTTCGGCGATTGCGCTAAATCGTGCGGCCTCTGTGGTATTGCCCTGGGCGGTATAAATGCGGCTGACCTTCTCATAATAATACGCTGCCTTAGCAGGCACTTCCTGTGCCAGGGCGAGATATAGCTCAAGGATATCACTGCCGTGCATGCCGGAATCAAAACAAAGATCGGCGTAGCGTTCCTTGATGAAGGGATCGATTCGCGCATGACAACTTCGGCACTGTGCCATCATTTCCCGGTATAAATTGCGTGCATTGGCCAGCTCGTTTAGCGCTTCATGGGTATTGGCCAATTCCCGGGCAATACGTTCATCCCATCCATAAGTTTTTAAAAATGTTTGATAAAGTGTCTTGGCGGCAGGATGGTCCCCAGCTCGAGACAATGTTTCTCCTTTTAAAAGATACACCGCCACGGATTCGGTCAGCTCTTGGGGCACCGAACGAAGCAGCGCTTCTGCACGCTTAAACTCGTTCTGTTCCCAAAAAATCTCACATAAAAGCTGGTAGGCGGGAAGCGCCTGGGGTTGATCCTGCAATAGCGTTTCAAGCAGTTGTTGCGCTTCCGAATGCTTGTCCAGGTTTAGATATGCAGTTGCCAGCTCCAGGGGGACAAAGCTGCCCGAAGTCGAATTTTCCGCCAGGGCGCTGCTCAGGTAATCTGCTGCTGCCGAAAAATCTCCCCGGTTCAATGCCAGATAACCTTTTTTAAAATCTGGGCCATAGCTCAGATAGGCTTTTTGAACTTCTTCCGGCAAAGCGCCGCACAAGGCTCTAAAGGTTTCATCCTTCTCTTCGTCTGGCTGTGAAAATTCAGGTTTTTCGATCTCCAAACGATGGTCATCGTCTTCAAAAGGTGCTTCGACATCTTCGCTGAGCGAGTCCCCAATCGACTTGCTCATTTGAAAATCAAGCAATTGATGCTTTTCTTCCAGCTCAGTTTGAAGCGCAGGATCATTGGTCAGCTCCCTGGCCAGCAGATAGAGCTCTCGTGCATCATCATAATAGCCGGCATCGAGCATATCGTCTGCACTGCGTTTATGACCGCGTGCCAGGGCCTCTTTGGCGCCGCTTATTTTTTGCTGTAAACGGGCTTTAAAATCGGGGTCCGGGGCTGTACTGCGTTCCATTTTCTGCAAAGCGCGTTCATATTCAATTTTGGCTTTGCCCCAAAGATCTGCGGCAAACAGCTCATCACCCTCGTGTTCGTGCGCCAGGGGTGTTTTTCCGGAAAATTTTTTTAGAAAGGACTTCATTGTCATATGTTTGCGCTTAAATACTAGAAAACATCCAGATGTTTTTAATTATTAATTTCGAAAGGATACCTATAACCAGAAGGGTTTAATCGGCTATGATGATATGTTTGGGGGCAAAATACTAGGTATTATGTGAACCCATGCTAGTATATCATGATATTGTCTAGGATTTTTGCGTTAGTTTAAGTTCAAATTCTGAATTTACTTATAAAACAGTAGGCAGAAAACGAATTCAAAGCCCGATCTGTATTGATCCAACCGCTTATTTGTTCATTATCTGCCGGGTACAATGATGCGAGAATCCGGTTTTTCAATACGATTGTCTTGCTGCTGCTGTTCTTGATATTTTTTGGCCTCTTCAGCCAGTCGATCCATGGCAGCTGTCATGGCCTCCGGAAATTTTTTAATCGCCTGTTGCAGATCTTTGGCTTGAATGACGGCCTGCAAGGGCAGCGGCCCGCCGGGGGTCATCAACGATGTATGGGCGACAAAAACCGATTTGCGGGTTTTGTCCACCGTGCCATCTGACTTTACCGGTGTCATGCGCTTAATCATCCCCACCTTCAAATCTGAAAAGGTTTCCTCTTTGTAAAGATTATTGCGATCCAGTTTTAATTCGGTCGGTTGCTGTTGGTCTTCTGCCATTATAATGTCTCCTTAAAAGGTGTCTCTGTTGGCCGATTGCTATCGGCAAAACAAGTGCGCAGGGTAACAGATCAAACTATATAACGCAATGCTTTTAGGTTTTGATCCATCTGATTATTGTTGTTAAACAGCAAAAATAATAATCACCATTTTACAAATTTCTACAATCACGAGTAAAGTTGCCAGATGGGTAATTTAACCTTATCTTGAGCTTGTATAAACATCTACAAATTATCGAGTCTAAACATTGATCCACAAATGCGTATCAACTCAAAGAAATTAACGCGACGGAATTTTATGACCCTGACCGGCGGCGGTCTGGTATCCATTGGGCTGCCGGGACTATTTATTAAACTCAGCCTTAATGAAAACCGGGCATGGGCCGCCACCCTCAGACCAGATGGACGATCCCGCATCCCACCGGGCCAACATGCGGTCAAAGCGCTGAAACCCATGGGGGGGGCGCCAGGATCCGGTCAAATGAGCGACGCAACGCTGAAAATCAGTGGTCAGGTCGAAAACCCCCAACGCATCCGGTTTCAGAATCTGAGGGGTTTAAATCCGATCACCCAGATCTGTGATGTGCATTGTGTGACCGGTTGGACCCTGCTGGATTCAAAATGGACCGGTATTCGGGTTACAGAAATAATGAAACGTGTTAACGTCAAAAAAAGCGCCCGATTTGTCATTTTCGAGGGGCATGCCGGGTACACGAGCAATATTCCCATCAGCGAGGCGGTCAAGGAAAATGTTATTTTGGCATATCAATTTTCCGGAAAACCGCTGCCCAAAGAACATGGTGCGCCTTTGCGAGCTTTGGTGCCGGATCTGTATTTTTACAAAAGTGTGAAGTGGCTCGAGGGCATCCGTTTTAGCGAAGAGGATGAACCTGGATTTTATGAAAGCAGGGGGTACTCTAACACGGCGGATCCATGGAAAGAAGAACGCTTCGACTGATAGTTTTAGACATAATTTACAGGATTAATAAGATTTTTTCCCAGTTTCTTCCAGAAACTGGGAAATTATAATTCGCTTTCAACGAAATTAAATATAGGCTCTCAAATTGAGATATTCTATTTTTGAACTTGTTTCCGTCTACTTTTGCTTGGAAAATCTTGCTACTCATGAGTGTGCCATACTCAGTCCTCAGTCCTCGTTACTCAGTCCTCTTCTATTTTTTACCAGTTTGCCGATGGTCAAGCCCTGCACGATGATGGAAAAAACCACGATGATGTAGGTCACCGCTAGGATGGCCTCACGGTTCGGTCCTGCCGGCAGAGACAGGGCCAGCGCCACCGATATACCCCCACGCAGTCCCCCCCAGGTCATGATTTTGATCACATGTGGGCTGAAGGTTCGGAAGTGTTTGAGAATCACCACCGGTATACCGACACAGATAAAGCGAACACCCAACAATAGCGGAATCAGAATAATGCCTGCCAAAAGATAGGATTGGTTGAAAGTTAAAATCAAAACTTCCAGTCCGATCATGACGAACAGGACGGCATTCAGGATTTCATCTACCAGTTCCCAGAATTTGTCCAGATGGTCGCGCACCTCTTCTGACATCGCCAGCATGCGACCATGATTACCGATCAGCAGCCCTGCCACCACAATGGCAATCGGTCCGGAAAGGTGCAAGCTGTCAGCCAGCGCAAATCCACCGGTAACCAGAGCCAGTGTAATCAGTATCTCGACCTGGTAATTTTCCACGCTTTTCAGCATCCAATAGGCAATGCCACCGATGAGCAGGCCGAAGATCAGTCCACCAACGGCTTCTTTTATGAACAGCCCAGCCACCGAAGCTGGGGTCACGCCCCCTGTTCCGGTGGCAATTTCCAATATGACCAGAAACACCACCACCGCAACGCCATCGTTAAACAGCGATTCACCGGTAATTTTAACTTCGAGGCTCGCGGGTACACCCGCTTTTTTTAAAATGCCCATAACAGCTATAGGATCTGTCGGCGAAATTAAGGCACCAAACAAAAGGCAATAGATGAACGGCAAATTTATACCCAGCCAGCCCAGCACCCACCAGCTGGCCAGGCCGATGATAAATGTGGACCCGATAACACCGATGGTGGCCAGTGTGCTGATAATATATTTTTGCTGGAACAGGTCTGAAAGGTTAATATGCAGGGCTCCGGCAAACAGCAGGAAACTGAGCATGCCGTGCAGTAAGGTTTCATCAAAATCGATGTTGTTCAACAAGAAACGGGCATCTTCTTCAAGCTGAATTCCCAGGGAACTCAGACCGATCAGTACGAGCGAGGCCAGCAAAGAAATTGCCATTACACCGATAGTGGTCGGCAACTTGATAAACCGATGGTTGATATAGCTGAACCCTGCTGAGAGGGTCATCAAAATGGCCAAAATGTTAAATAGTTTCATTTTATTGGGGTATTCGGTGTTGGAAATTTCGTTATTGTTTTCCTGTTCGATCCTCGATACGGCAAACATAAAACATGCTTGCCGGGCAAGTAAAACTTTATCCTGCGGATTTTCGTTTTGGCAGCTTGAGAACAAACGGTATTGCTGCAAGCCCCATGATAGCGCTGATGAAATAGGTGGCGCGCAGGCCGATTAAGTCCGCGATGAAGCCGACGACGACCACGATTGCCGAACGGGCCATGAAGGAGACCATCATGAAGAATCCATTGGCAGCAGATGGACTGCTTTTGGCATGTTCCTGTACCAGGGCCAGCATTACCGGAGTTGTCGACAAGAGGGTAAATCCGATAACGGCTAAGGTCAAAAACCGGATCCAACCGCCAATCCAGGCGAAGACAAGCAAACTGATCGGCGCGCCCAACAATGAAATGAGCAGAATCCGGCGGCGGCCAAAACGGTCGCTCAGAGAACCGGCCGCAAAAACGCCGCCAACGCCGCTGATTTCAAATATCGTCAGTGCAGCGCCGGCAAGCCAGAGATCACCGGTTTCCAGTTTAATAAAGGTTGGCAAAAATGCTGCTAAAGACGCATGCATGAATCCTCGGGCGATGAGAATCGCTGTCAACGGCTTCAAAATGAACCGCAGCTCGTGCCAGGTTTGCAGTAGGGAAATTTTGCGATTTTTATCAATGCTAATCGGTACTTCCCGAAAATTAAAATATAGCCAGGTCGAAGCTGCCAGACCGAAGACCATAATGGGATAGAAGCCTTCGAGCCCGGCAATAGAAACCATCCCCACCGCCACCAGGGGTCCGACGGCTCTGGCAAGTTCACCACCGGTCATATAGAAACTCATTCCACGGCCTTTTTTGGAACCGGCTAAACGTGAGATCATCACCGGGGAAGGCACATGAAAAAGCGAAACGCTAATACCGGTTATAAATAATAATATCAGCAAGATGCCATAACTGGGTGCCAGGCCGATCAGACTCATCGGAACAGCGGTCAATGCGGGCGCGAGAATGATAAAATAGCGAACGCTGATTCTATCGGCCAAAATCCCGATATAGGGATTCATCAGAGCTGGTATCTGCATGATCGATGAAAGGAAACCGGCCTGTGTCAAAGACATGGACAGTTTTTCGATCAGAAGCGGCAGAAGCGGGGACAGAAAACTGGAATAGACATCGTGAATGAAATGGCATACCGAAAGCACAATGATGCCCCCGGTTTTAAATTCTGCTGATTGACGATCATTTGCCGGTTGGCGGTTCATAAAAATGGCTGCTTTTTTTAAATGCTGTTTTGGACATGTTAATTTCCATAGAAGACGTTACTGAAGCTTAAATTAGAGCGAATGTCAATCCCCTTGCTTTTAGTTTTGCAGACCTTATCTTAGGGATTCTTTCAATTGGGCGAACCGTCCAATGATAAACTCATAAAGGGGGATTGTATAATGGCCAGAAAAGTTGTGATCGACGCCGATGAATGTATCGGCTGTGAGAGCTGTGTTGAGCTTTGCGCAGAAGTTTTTGCGTTTAACGAAGAAGAAGAAAAAGCAGAAGTGATCTTGCCTGAGGGCGGACCCGAAGACTGTATTGAAGAAGCGATGGAGACGTGTCCGACGGATTGCATTACATGGGAAGATTCCGACTAAAACGGATGGCAGAACAATCATCTTTTGCCCGAGAGCTGTGTTACAAACTGGCGGAAAATACTCACGTACTATCGTGTACGCTCCGCTTTTCCACCAGTTTGCGCCGTGCTCTCGGACAAAATCTAACCGTTCTGCCATCCGTTTAATCGTTTATAAATATGTTCTTTCTCAACATCACGCCTTTTGAACACCTTAATCTATAATTCAAAGGTTGAGCCAGTTACCGGTTAGCCCGTTTGCCGGTTGAAGATTGACATCAGGCATTTTTTCTATTTAACGGGCTCAACGGGCTTAACCGGCTCAACGGGCCAACCCAGCTTACCGAATTTGACCGACCGAGGTGGTTGTCGGAGCCACAGGAGCCGGCTTTGATCTGGATCGACTCATTAGTATCCGCATGGTCGCTGAAGAAGACAAACTCCCCAACGACAAGCTCACGGCACAGATGACATAGCCCTGAGCACCCGCAAAAAGCAAAATGAAACCGGAAGCGAGAATGGTGAGCAGAAAAACTGAATGCCCGGCCATCACCGTTGTGGGCTTTTTCGACCAGGCAGCAAGCCCTTCGCTCTGGGCACGGATGGCCACACTCAGCGGATAGGAAACCAGGGCCACCGCGGTGATTCGGATCAACCCAAGATCGGCCGGGTCCAATTTTTGTAAGGTGACATAATACAACTCAATCAAACCGGGCAAAATAAAGGTCAGTGGGAGCAACCCCAAACACAGACCGGCTGCAAGCCCAAAACGAAACGTCAACGGGTCTTTGAGGCTTTTCGGGGGAAAAGCGAGCACCGTGGTTTGGACACGCGTGGCGGCATAGGCCACCGGGTTGGCAAGCCCCATCGCCAGATAGCAGACTGGCAGTATGCGCTCCGGATCCGGCGCTCGAGCGATAAAGGCGCCCATGATCATCGCCGAAGCGGAAAGCAAATAACCACCTACGGACAGCGGCAGATTGAACATAAACATTTCAATGGCGCGCGGAGTTTTGTCCACTGAGGGGCGCAGGGTTTTGATAAAAGGATCCGCGTATAATTTCGCCACCAGGCATTCGAGCGCTACCGGCAGGGTCAGGCAAACCACTGCCCAGACCGGCCCTACCAGACCCATGTTACTGAATATCGGTGCCAAAACGGCAGTAATGACAATGCGGCCAATGGTGGCGATGCTGGCTTTGGCGGTGGCTTTGTGAATATACATGATGACCAGAAAAGGGGTGCGCAAAAAAAATAAAAACTGCACCGGGATGCTGGCCAGCAGGGTGATTTTGGCCGGCGCTTCGATGGAAGGCGGCAAACCGATGAGGCGGCCGAAGAGCAGGTGGGCCAGCGCGGGAATGCTCAAGACGGCCTGAATCAGGATCACCCCCAAACCGGTCAGCAGAACCACGTTTCTAAAGGTGCGATAGCCTTCACGTGAAGCCGCATAGACCATGCCTGTCGTCACATAGGTAATTCCGAACATGCCTAGAAAGACCATGACAGTGGTCGATTGCGCTAGCCCGGCCAGGTTGAGCGGCCCACCGGGTCCGCGCGAGGCCACCATAGCCACCAGGGGATAGGAGAGTGCCTGGGAGGTTGCCTGAATGGCAAGCGGAATGAAAAAGCCGGTCAGTTGCCGGCTGTTGCGAGGAATTTCTGAGTCCATTTCGTCAAATTTTTTTTATGGATGTAAAAGTCTGACCACGAAGGACACGAAGCCCATAAAGGGCTTCAAAGCGAAGCGTCTATAAGCAAACTTCCTTTGATCTTCGTGTTCTTCCTGATCTTCGTGTTTGAATTGAAGTTCTGATCCGGTGTGGCATTTTTAATCGTCAAACGTACCGATCAGTTTGACTTCTCTTTCAAGTTTTACGCCAAACCGCTGCCAGACCTTTTCTTCGATTTTGCGAATGAGGCCAAGTACATCCGTGGCCCGGGCATCGTCTGTGTTCAGAATAAAACCAGCGTGCTTGGGGCTGATCATGGCGCCGCCTATGCGTTCACCCTTTAAGCCCGCTTCTTCGATTAAGGCGCCCGCGTAATAGCCCGGGGGGCGCTTGAAAACACTGCCGCAGGAAGGAAAATCCAGCGGCTGCTTTTTTGCCCGCATTGCCAGTATATCATCCATGCGCTGCTTTAGGATCGCAGCGTCTGATGGCATGAAGCGAAATTGTCCGGATGTCAGCACCACGCCTTCCAGATCAGACACCTGGCGATAACCGAAATGAATATCCTGGCGCTCAGCCGCAAATGGCGAGCCGTCTGGCAGGAAGCCATTGACATTGAGCGTTGTTTGCTCTATTTCCTGCCCGAATGCACCAGCATTCATGCGCAGCGCTCCGCCTACACTGCCGGGGATCCCCGCCATGAGTTCCATGCCGCCAAGGCCGCCATCAACGGCATGCCGGATGAGGTCCAACAGGAGGGTTCCCGCTTGGACCCGTGCAACCGGGCCATCGAAGTGCCAGCCACTGATATTGGCGCCCAGATACAGTGTAACCCCCGTCCAGCCTTTATCCGAAACCAGTAAATTTGAGCCAAGACCCATGACAAACAGCGGGATATCATGAGTGTGCACCAGCGACAGCACCTCCCCGATGGCTGATTCGGTACCGGGGGCCACCCACACCGCAGTCGGCCCACCGATCTTGTAACTGGTGTATGGTGCCAGTAATTCATCGGTTTTGACCTCGACGGCTTCCAGCGTGGCCAATTGGTCTGCTATTTTTAAAACATCCATTGGTTTGTATATCCCTGAATCATTCTCCTTGCACCCATGAAAGCACCAGATCGATTTGCGGATTGGATTCAGGAGAGGATCGGTTGTGTGTAGCTGTGTTCTGCCTAAGCTGTTGAATCAGTTGTATCACTTTTTGTCCGGAAGCATATCCATGCCGGGCGAGATAACACCCAACAACCGTGCCGGTGCGGCCAACACCTCCCAGACAATGGATGTAAACAGGTTTGCCGTTTTCAATTTTTTGATCGATGCCGTCCAGAATGCGTGCCATGTCGATGCGGTTGGGAACCCCCATATCTTTTATTGGCATGCGATCAAAGCTGACCTCAACCCCCATTTTTCGGGCAAGTGCCTGTGTCTGGGCTTCATAAGGCTTAATGGGCTTACTGTACCATTGGGTCTCATCGGTCCGCATCAGATTTATGAAATGGCGTATGCCGCATTCCAGCAATGCGCTTAATTGCGGATGGGGGTCCTGGATCAGCGCTGATCCGGGAAAGTAACCGGCCATGAGCAGATCCGGTACGACCCAGTAAGCCTGATCAAAGGGCACCTTTCTGGTTAAATCGATTTTTAAGGGTTGCGTTGACATATTGAAGATATGCTCAGCCAATATGTTTTTACTGTTGGCGAATATATTAGGCCGTTATCATTTAAAGCACATAATCTTATGGAAAGCAATTTCAGGCATCGCGGTTGACCGGACTTGATTTATTTTATCAGGGTCTTAGGTTCTGGAAGACTCTTAAATAATGGCATCCGAAACGAAATGAGATTAAAAGCGAGGTTGAAATGATTGATCAATATGCCACCGGCAGTCACATGACGGTAAACGGGACGACATACCACCAGGATCTAAAAATAATTCGCGGTGAAGTTATCGGTAATTGGTGGCGGCAGCAAGGCCACCGTCTGGCCGCTGATGATATTGGTGATATTTTGACTGCCGGACCAAAAATTTTGGTTATTGGCACGGGATACGCCGGAAATATGGCAGTGCCGGATGCCGTTCGCCAGACGCTTGAGAGCCAACAGATCAAAGTCATCGCCCAAACAACTGCCGAAGCCACCGCTACGTTTAATCGCCTGGTGGGTGAGGGGCAGGATGTGGCGGGAGCCTTCCACCTCACATGTTGATAAGGTTTCAGGTGTCGGGTTTCGGGTGTCAGACCTTCAGTGGCCACTTTCGAAGCCTTGCCACTCAGATGCGGCATTGAGCACTTGTTTTTACTGTTTTCTGATTTTAGTCTTATGTTCCCTGACACCTGAACACTGACACCTGACACCCTATCTGTAAGTTATTTATCCCTCCAACCGACAAAATTCTACCCAAGAACGATTTTGTTTGAAATCTTGTAATTTTTCAGGAGGATGGAAATGTTTAGAATCATTGTTTTTTTGAAGGTATTGATACTATCCTTGATTTTAGGGATTGCAATGGGTCAGGCGTTTTCACGGGTTATCGAGGAAAATGGCAAAACTTACATCATCGACCGGCATGGTGAACGCTGGGATATCACCCAGGCCGTATCGATTGGTTTCAAGCCCCATCGATTTGAACATGGAATTGGGCGTAATGCATTTACCCCGCTTGATGATTCTCAGTTTAGCGAAGCGAATCAAACGGCCAGAAGAAATGAACGCGTTATTGGCATTGCCGAAGGCGAGCATGCCAACGCCTATGCGGTATCCAAACTCTGGCGGCACGAAGTCGCCAATAGCCATGTCGGAGAAAAACCCATAGCAGCGGCCTACTGACCGCTTGTCAATTTAGCGGCTGTGTACAGTCGCCGGATAGATGGGCGCGCCATCGAGCTGGTGCCATCGGGCTGGACTTACGACAGCACCTTTGTTTTATACGATCGAGAAACCGGCTCATTATGGTATCCAGATAAAAAAGGTTTGAGGGGCATCCAGGGGGTTTATTATAACCGGCGCTTGCCGATGCTGGACTTTGAAGATACACGCTGGGAGAAATGGCAGAAAAAGCACCCTGAATCTAAAATTATGCAATGATACAGCTTCAAGTTTCAAAGTTTTTATCCAAAAGCTGCTGGGTTCTTGCTGCCTAGTTCGATCTGGTGAAAACGAGAACCTTAGCCCCCGATTCCTCTTCACATCTTTTATCCCTTCTATATAACTACAAAATCAAATGAATACCGCCATCAGACTGTTTGAATGGGAGCGTTTAAATATCGCTCAAGTTTTCGGTACGACTGCCGATAATTTTTCAGGAGTGGGGGATCTTAAAAAAAAGGAGGATGTTATGGAGGCTCAGGATCTTTTGCGAGTCATCAATGAACTCGAATTCATTCTGGATGATATTGACGAAATTAGCGGACAACTGGATCTGACCAGGACTGAAAACAACAAGATGTTTCGGGCCATCAACAGCATCGAAAAATCAAAAGACATTCTGGTTGATCTTTTTCCAAACATAAAGTCATTGGATTATGATGTTCGTGAAGATTTATCAGCTGAACTATTGGAATCCTAATAGGAGACGATCAAGTTCGCTGAAGTTTGTTTCGGCCACAAAGTATTTTTAGGGGGATAGGGGGCGCTGGCCGTCAAGGCCTGCTGGTAGCGATAATGAAAACACGGGTCATGCGTTTACACATTCCGGGCTATCATCTTTTGATTGCCTCGTTAAATAAATTTGCTAAAGATGATTGTGTTACGCTGTCGCTTTCAATATCTTTTGTCTTTCTGCTATCCATTATTCCGTTCTCGACGCTAAGCATTCTGATATTTGATTTTATTAAAGGATTTTTTGTTGCCAATGCAGCGCTGTCGAGCAATATCTCGGAGATCTTGGCAGAAGAGATCAATCATATCATTCCTTTTGTCTCCAAAGGTTGGATTAAAGCCCATGTCATCAACCCGGACGGCTACAGTTCCTTTAAGGCCATTAATTTTTTAATGCTGCCAATCATTAGTGGCCTTTTTTTCAAATCGCTTGAAACATCCTATCGTAGGATATTTAAGCTGCCGCCGCGTCATCTGGTTTTTGGTCAGGCTTTTTATGTTATTATCAGCGTTTTTGCCGGTCTGCTGTTCTTTATGTCCAACTTCATCTGGATAATTTTATCAACTGTGGGGTCTCATGTTTTAAATACCATAAACAACACCCCTTATGTTCATCAGATCTATAAATTGGCCATGCCGGTTCTGACTTCACATCGGATAAATCTTTTATCTGCCGTGGTCTTGATCGTTTTTTACCTGGTGACCATCAAATTGTTCTTAAATGTGAAAATACGGTTTCGGCACCGCCTGATATCAGCGATATTGTTTTGCCTGCTTTGGCTTATTGCCCGTAAACTTTTCAGTCTGCATATCAGCCATATCACAGAGGTTAGTGTCTTATATGGGTCTTTAAGCTCCGTTATTCTGATTCTCATGTGGATTTTCTATTCATCCGTAGCTTTGCTTTTTTCCGTCGAAGTGCTTTACAACCTGCATCGCGGTCATTATCAATACCGTCAATGGTAGTTGGTTCACCGGATACGCGCACTAAAAAATTCCACTTTTAGATTTTCACGCAAAGGCGCTAAGACGCAAAGACGCCAAAAGCCCATTTCTTTTACTTATAATTCTGCAGTTGCTTCTGGGCTAATCCTAACTATGTTATAAAAACCACCATTCACGTCATACCAAAGGAGCAAAAAATGAGTGAACCCGTTCGCATATCGGTAAATGAAGCCAGGCAAAAGATAAGCTCCGGCCGGGCCCTTTTGGTTTGTGCTTATGATGATGCTGAGAAATTTAAAAAGAATCAGCTTGAAGGAGCGCTGTCGTTTGCGGAATTTCTTTCCAGCGTACCAACGCTGGATAAAAGTCAGGAAATCATTTTTTACTGCGCCTGACCGAAGGAGGCGAGTGCCGCCGGTCAGGCGGCTAAACTGCTAAAAGACGGTTATGCCAATGTGACGGTGCTAAGAGGCGGTGTGGCGTCCTGGAAAGCTGCCGGCTATCAACTGGTTGATTAGGTCCTGATTAACCTTAATCATTCGAATTTAGGGAAAATATTGACATAAATGTTCGCCCAGTTTACAAGATAGAAGATCATTGCGGAACTCATATCTGATAAAGGACCTTTATATGACGTTACTGTTGCGTAATGTTTTTTGGGCGTTTTGTGTGTTGATTCTGGTTGGCTGTGCCAGCCATGGTATGCCGCGTTGGAGACATTTTCAGGGTGATTTGCCCAGCCAGGGCTATGTCGGTGTTGAAAGTGGGTTTGCTTTGTCAGCAGCCTGGGTTTCCGGCTCTTACAAAATATCAACCTCTTCACCGGTCATCGGAGTTGACGTCGACGGTCGAGAGGTGATTTACTTCGGAACTGCCGAAGGAGAGCTGGTCGCCATCAATTCAGAAGATGGCAATGAGCGCTGGCGCCGATCATTTGCCGCTGATTTTCAATCCGCTGCTATTATGTCAACACCTGCGATTTCAAGAGACGGGGACATCTATGTTGTTTCCAACCACCGGCACTCAGACGCTCGAATAAAGAGCGTCCTCCACAAGGTTGATGAATTCAGCCGAATCCGCTGGTCATTTCCGATTATGAATGACGGCTTCACCTCCGGTGCCCCAAAAATACTCACTTGGGGCGAATTCACACTTGTATTTATATATGTAACCATAGTGGATGATGGAGGTCCACAGGGCGCACTTTTAGCTTTGCGCGATAACGGCAAATCAGTTGAGCTGCTTGACAGCAAAGCCTTGGGGCGGTGCGATTGGGGCAGCGAAGTTTTGCAGGCGCGCAAGGCGGATGTGTTTAAATCAGTATCTGCTTTATGGGATATAACTTCCGCGTTTTCCCCTGGAAATGCCAATGAAAGCCCCTTGTTCCCGGATGGGTTTGTTGATCCCTCAGTAGCTGTGTTTACGGCTCGAAAATTGCCGCTGATTGCGATTGCAGACAATCTTTGCAGTATCGGCACCTTCGAATGGGATGAAACCTTATCTGTCGTCTGGCATGAATTTCACCCTTTTCAAAAACATTCCTCTACAGCCGTGTTGCCCAACGGCATGATGGTATTTGGGCGTCAAGACGGCACTGTGCTGGCACATGACATCGAAACCGGGATAAAATTGTGGTCACACGATGCCGGCCAGCCAGTATTAGCTACGCCAGCGGCAGACCCCGAAGCTCACCTTTTCCTTGTCGCCAAGGATCATATTGAAGTGCTGGATCAACAGGACGGCAGCCTCGTATATGATCAGGATACGCCTCGCAAATTTCGTCTGCCCGGCCAAACGCTTGCTTCACCGGTGGTGACGAAGAATTGCGTGTACGTATCGACAAGTGCCATGCTGACGTTCAGCTACGATCTGTCAACCCGCAGCCAGGATACGAATTTTCGGGGTAACGGACTGTCATCCCTTGCCTTGGGCAATAACGGCGCAATCTATGCCGTCGCTGACGATGGGACCATTCACAAATACTTAGGCCCTAAATAAAGCTTTGGTTCAGCTCTCAACGCTTCGTCGTTTTTAAAATTTTAATCCTTAAGCGATCTGATAGGAATGGGGCTTGGGAAATTGCTTGGCGGTCGGCAATAGTGTTATCAATTTACTTTTTTTTGTTTTTGGCAGGATCAACGGGTTTTTTTCGGGGCAACTCTGTCATCAGCTCGTGCCAGTCGCTTACGGTCTGCCCCTTCTGGGTTTCATCGAAGCTAAACCTTTTTTCAATATGGTCGGCGGCTTCGGCAATTACCGCCGGCCCACCGATGATGGCATACAGCTGAATACCTTTCTTCTCCAGGGCGTTAAGTGTTTGAGCACCCCGCCAGCGCAGCAACGGTGCATCTGGAAACGACTTTTCATCCAGCCAATTTCGGGCCATTCGAATTCCGGTATTGCGGCTCAAGTAAATGATGCGGTATTTTTTAAGCAGTTGCTCAACTGACTGGCGGCCGGCACCGGCTGCGATATCAGAGATAAATGCATCTTTAAATCCGCCTTCGATTTCAATCAGGACGGCTTTTTCGTTTTTTTTCATCACCAGTAGCAGACCATTGCCACTTTCGCCGTCTGAGGTGGCCCGCACTTTGAAGATGCCCGGGCGCTGGGGAATGTATTTTCGATACCCGTAACCATCACCGCCGGTTAAATTTTTACCCAGCCGCTGATCATCCAGATAAAATTCCACGAGTCGGCCGCCGTCAGCAAAAAGCTTTCCTTTGGTCAACACTTTCAAGTAGACTGGTGTTTCTACGGTTGTCACCCGGTCATAGACAACCACGGCGCTGAGACAATGGGTGGCTGCTAAGACTGATCCTGCGCAGATCAGCAAAACAGATACATATTTGTTTTTTAAGCAAACCTTCATCTTCACTTCCTTGACACGATTCACTCCTTTTCTTAGAATACCATTATCATGACTGACTGGGCCGAGCCAAGCAATTTTAAAGAATGGGCCAAAAGAATGTTTGCCCTGCGCCCCCTTTTGATCTTCACTCTGATCAGCGCCATTTTTATTTTGGAGCTTCGATTTGATTGGATCGAACGGGCATTGGGATCTTATCTGGTGACCACCAATTCAGAGCGGCCTGAGTCTGGCTCAATCTGGGAAAAAAGCCACCGGACCCAAACTGCCCAGCAAGCCTTGGAGCAGATTCTGATCGACCGCCAGGCCATACAGCGTGAAGCCCGCAGCGCAGCTACGTTTACGCAAATTGCAGCCAGGGTGACCTCCGAAAATGGCGTCATGCTATCAGCCGACCATTTCCGCCGGCTCTATATGCATCTGGCGTCGTCAATTGCACAGGAAATGATATCACCGCTCGACCTGTTGGCTCTTATCAGCCAGGACCGCTGGCGTCGGACGTATTTTGAAAAGTCTGGTAGTGGTTTGATGGTCTATTTACTGGATGCCAACAATCGCGTGCTGCGGCAACTTGAACTTAGGCACAGCCTGTTGTCTCAGTTGGAACGTGGCGAGGTGGCCCTGGTGGAATCTCTGGATGAGCTGCCCAATTTTAAAAACCGTATTTACACGGCCGATCAATTCTTTCATTCCCTGGAAGCATTTCACGAAGAAGCGCGTCGCAGCGTGGTACCGCACCCGGAATTGTTGCTCGCAGCGTCCGGTCAGATCGTGCGGGTTGGCATCTCCGATGAAACCCTGTCCGGTTTCATCGAACTGGGTTTTGAATTTTTTGAAGGCAGCCAGCGCCGCGTTCTGATTATACAGGGCCAGGAGTGGGCCGTCTGGCGATTGCGAGAGCACCTTGAAGGAGCAGAGAGGGATGACCTGTCCGTCAGCTTGCCAGATAAATAAACATACTACTGGATACCTTAATGAGCCTGTTTGCCGTATTTGTGCGTCGTTTTAGCATTATTTTTTATTTGGCGATAACAGTGGCCGGCTTGGGGGCCCTGCTGACGGCCGGGCTGTTTTTTGTTGCGCTCAGCGACCTGCCCCGGGTGCCGGAACCCCTTGGACGCATTATTGAAACGCCACCGACGGAAATATTCGCGGCCACCGGCGAAAGATTGATGATCATCGGCGGTCGGGAAGTCGTTCCCCTTAACCGGATTTCCCCAGATTTTATTGAGGCGGTGATCGCCACTGAAGACCACCGCTTTTGGGAACATCATGGTCTGGATAAGCTGCGCACATTAAAAGCGTTGTGGATCACCCTATTTGAGCCCGGAAAAATTCAAGGTGCCTCTACCATTACCCAGCAGCTTGCCAAGAATCTGTTTTTTAGTTACCGACGGACCTATATGCGTAAATTCCGTGAACTTCTGGTGGCGCTGCAAATTGAAACCGAATACAGCAAGCGCGAAATTTTAGAAGCTTATTTAAATCAAATTCCTTTCGGTGTCGGGGCCTATGGCATAGAGCAGGCGGCGCGATCTTTTTTCGGCAAACCGGCCCTGGAACTGAATCTGGCTGAATCCGCCTTGCTGGCCGGGCTGCCCAAATCACCGACGCGTTACAATCCCTATCGGCATTTAGCAAGGGCCCGCAAAAGACAGCAGCTGGTGCTGGCCCGCATGGTTGCAGTGGGATACATTACCGCCGAACAGGCTCAAGACGCCTCACAGGCCGATCTGCAACTGGCACCGCTTGCGGCCGGCTCCCCCAGGGGCAGTTACTTTCTCGACCTGGTTTTAAAGGATCTTGAAGAACGATACGGCCCGGAGGTGGTGTACCATGGCGGCTTGAAAGTCAGCACCACCTTAGACCCCCAGCAGCAAGCCTGGGCCGTCAAATCCTTGCAAGGCGGTTTGATAAAGCTCGATCAATTAATGGGAATACCGGGCGCAGCTGATTCCGCAACCCATCCTTCCCAATCACACCCGCAGGGGGCATTGGTGGCAGTTGAATGCACCTCCGGCGCCGTCAAAGCTATGGTAGGCGGCAGAGATTATTCGGAAACGGAATTCAACCGCGCGGTTGAAAACAACCGTCTGCCCGGCTCGGGATTTAAACCATTTTTGTATTATGCGGCCTTTGAAAAACTGAAATTGATGCCAACCAGTGTCTTTGTAGACAAACCGGTTACCATTCCGGTTGTGGGCGCCCCTGACTGGAGACCGAAAAATTTCAGGCGCGAATTTGAAGGCCCCATGATTCTAAAGCAGGCCCTTATGAAAAGCGTCAATGTGATTGCTGCTCAGTTGGTTGAGCGCGTGGGACCTGAAGCGGTGGTCGATGTAGCCCGCCGCAGCGGCATTACCAGTCCGCTGTCACCCGTATATTCTGTGGCCTTGGGCACCTCCAGTGTCAGCCCCCTCGAGATGGCCACGGCCTTTGCCACCTTTGCTACCGGTGGCGTTCACCATGAACCGTTCTGGATTCGCCGGGTTGAGGATCCCCTGGGCCGGGTGCTGGAAGAGCATATCGTCCGCGGCCAGCGTTCGCTGGATGCCAGCATTGGCTATCAAGTCATTGATATGATGCGCGGTGTTTTAACAGCTGGCACCGGTCGCGTGGTCCGGCGGTCGGGCTTTGATTTGCCGGCAGCCGGCAAAACCGGTACGACGAACGATTTTCGTGATGCCTGGTTTACCGGGTTCACGCCCACACTGAGTGTTTGTGTTTGGGTGGGCTATGATCGCGGTGCCAGCATGCGCGATGTAAATGGTGTCGGCATTACCGGTGGTCGGGGTGCGGCACCGATATGGGGGGATTTTATGATCAAGGCGACCAGCGGCGAACCGGCCCGGGAATTTATCGTTCCATCGGACATCCACTTTGCATCGGTGAACCCGGTTAACGGGGCTGTTGCCGGTCAGTGGACCCAAAAAAAAGTCAAAGTTGCATTACGCTCAGGGCAAACGGCATCCGATCAGCCGGTGCAACCCGTCGAAAAGGAGACAGGCAGCCCTGTCATCCCAACAACGGATGAATCTAAGCGCCTGCAAAAGGGCGATGAACCCGCCACACGGACGGTGGATAAACCCTTCGTTGAATCGACAGACGAATCTACGATTCGGGAAGAAGAACTACCACCGGAATAGTATGATAAAAAGATTAACCACAGAGAACACAGAGGTCACAGAGTTTTTTTAAAAAATCAAAATTTTCATATATATTAGTAGAATCTCTGTGTGCTTCGTGATCCCTGTGGTAAAAAACACAACACAAATGAAACATGCTTTCTTTTTGTAAACATATTGCCGCCCGTCTATGGTTGACGGTTTTTTTTGGAGGTGCTCTCAGTCTCTGGGTATTACCATCCTTCCAGAGCCGCATTGGTCTTGAATGGACACCTCTACCGGTTGTACTCATTATGATGGCCATGTTTTTGCTGATTGGCTGGGTTGCTAACCGCTGGGGGCTGAACACCGTCCAGCAACTCATTTATGAAGCGGGTATTTTTGAAAGAGATGGTATGGTTGCCGAGGCCGAAAATCGTTTTCAGCGCGCTCTGGCGGTTTTCGACAGTTTTTTGATTTCACCGGTGGCCAAAAAGCAGAAAGCTGTTCCGTTGCGGGCACGCATCGCGCGGTTTTATCTGGCGCGCGCCAGCAAAAGCGATGATGCCGAAGCATTTTTGGTATCGTATTTGTATAGCAATCCGCAAGACGAAGAGGTGGCTGAAAGCTGGATCGCGCATGTTGAGAACCGCGGCGGTCTCAGAGAGGAACATCAGGAACTGGCTTATCTTATCGGCCGCGCCCAGCCCCGCAACCCAACCATCCAGCCAGTGCTTGCCCGCTATTATTTGATACTGGAAAGAACCGATTTTCCGGCATTGCAAACCTATCGGCACGCGCTGGTGGGCGACAAACCGGTGTCGGCCCAATTCCTTAATGGTCTGGCAGCCCTTTTTCTGCAAGAAAGACGCGCCGACGAGTGGGCTTTGGAAGTTTATCTTAAAGCGATTGAAAAAAGCGACCACCGGCCGGCCATACTGAAAGGGATTGCGGCGTGTGTGCGCTGGATTTCGCCTGGCGAACACAACAAGCCAATGTTGCAACAGGCATACGCACACCTGGAAGGCCTCGATGCGGCTGAGATAAAGAAAATGAGCACCGGATTTAAGCCCCCGGTTCAGCCTTCCGCACCTCGAGATGCGCAGCTGTCGTTGCAAAAGCGTACCTCGATTTTTAAAACCGCCGGCGCAGTGCTGCAGACATTTTATGAAGATGTTACGGCTGTGCCAGCGTGGATTTTACGGTTGATTCGTCGGTCCTTGCAATCGACGCGATCAAGAAAAGCGCTGGCGGGAGTTTTACTCGCCGGTTTGGCAGTGGCGGTTATTATATTGGTGATCAACACAGTGACGCATCTGGTCAAGGTTGAAAAGCCAGTCGCTCAGAAAGTAGAAAAGACTCCCGAAGTCATCACGGACCCGTTTACCCTGCAGGTGGCGGCTTATCTGAAACCGGCCTATGCCCAAAAATACGTCGAACAATTAAAAAAACAAAACCTGGACGCTTACTGGAGAGAAGCTATCAGCGCCGATAAAAAATGGTACCAGGTTCGGATTGCGCATTTTCCCGATAAAAAATCTGCTCGGGACTTTGGCGAATCGCTCAAAGCCCGGGGGATCATCGACGATTATTACGTGGCCAATTATGTTGCGCCCTCAAAGTAGGTCGCAGATGACAGAAGACAGAGGGCAGAAGATAGAGGACAGATGACAGATGTTTGATTGGTAAATGACGCGAAAATGTCATTTGACAGACGCGGGTGGCATTTTTTTAGAGGCGGCAAATCGGTTATAAGATTTTGGAATAAATAAGTATTTAACACGTAGAACATAGCCACTTTCTTTGAAAACAATATCTATTCAATTTCATCCTCGTATCTTGACGTCATTCATGCTATATTTGTTTCTAATCGCATAGGCAGAAGCTGATCGGTGGTAACTGCACAGTTAACCCTTCAGAAAATCAAGGATACCCTCCATAAAACGCACCATTCTTTATGCATCCTTGACCCATAAGCCTAATTTAAAAACGGTTTCCCTGTGTTGTTGGGAAAACAGCCCCATATGATGTTTCTTTGCGGGAGGGAGCATTAAGTGAAAGATTTTAACATGTTATCAAGATTAAAAAAGGGAAAAACAGGTTTCAGTGACATCGATTGGCCACGATTTGATCTTTCGAAAATCCAGTGGACCCGCATGCCCAAGCTAAGAATCGGTGATTCGGTCGCCAGACTCCCGATTGTTCAGGGCGGAATGGGGGTTGGCATATCCCTGTCAGGTTTGGCTTCAGCGGTTGCCAATGAAGGCGGCATCGGGGTCATTGCGGCAAATTCAATCGGGATGCTTGATCCTGAATATTATGCCACGCATCAAGATGCCAATGCCATTGCCTTAAGAAAAGAAATCAGAAAAGCAAAAGAGATGAGTTCGGGAATCATTGGTGTTAATATTATGGTTGCTGTGAATGATTTTTCCGCGCTTCTGATGGTCGCCATCGAGGAGAAGGTCGATATCGTTTTTCTCGGTGCCGGGCTTCCGATCAAGGGGATTCCGGTTGAGGCGCTCAGGTCAGCGGGGGTCAAAGTGGTTCCGATCGTCAGCTCTGCCAGAGCGGCTGGTCTTATCTTCAGATCCTGGCTGAAAAAATATAAGGATGTCCCCGACGGTGTTGTTGTAGAGGGGCCAAAAGCGGGCGGGCATCTGGGATTTAAAACCGAGCAAATCGATGATCCTGATTTTGCCCTCGAGCGTATTTTGCCCGAGGTTGTTGCCGTGGTCAAGGACTATGAGGATAAATTGCACCGGACCATTCCGGTCATCGCCGCCGGTGGTGTTTATACGGGCAGTGATATCCACAATCTTTTCAAACTGGGTGCCAGCGGTGTTCAGATGGGCACACGGTTCGTGGCCACATATGAATGCGATGCCGATATCCGCTTCAAGGAATCATATGTCGCCTGCAGCGAAGATGATATCGAAATTATTAAGAGCCCCGTCGGTATGCCGGGTCGGGCGATTAAGAGCCAATTTCTGAGGGATATATCGGCCGGCAAAAAGATGAAAATTAAATGTGCCTGGAAGTGCCTTAAAAGCTGTGATATCAGGACCGCCCGCTATTGTATCTCATTGGCGCTTGATAACGCCAGACAAGGAAATCTGCAGGATGGGTTTATTTTTGCCGGAAGCAATGCATCTAGGATTGAAAATATTATTTCGGTCAAAGAACTGTTACATGAGTTGCAAACACAATACCTGAACGCCAGAGAAAAAGGAGCCGGTAGTCTAAGGAGCGAATATGAAAGCGCTCTAGAAAGGCTTCGTGCTCTTAAAGAGGAGTACCTGGTAGCATTGAAAAACGGCGTTAATGCTTTGAAAGAACAATATGACATAGATATTGAGAAGGGGGCCAACACTTTCCGTTTGGAATATTTAGCGGTGCTGGATAAGATCAATTCTCTCAAGAGCGAATATTTGAAAGCGCTTGATAATGCCAACACCTTAAAAGATGAGCTTACCAAACTGTTTGAACAATATGGATTGTTCAACAGGCTTCAACCCCAGGAAATCTAAATCACGCTATGCCTTTCGTTAGATTCTCGCTTCCGGCTGTTTGCGGTTGATTTGGGCAGCAGCCAAAGCATTGAACCTCTGTCGTCTGACACCTGACACCCGAAACCTGCCCGCCAGGCCGTGGCTTTCCAAGCGAAGGCTGGACACCTGCCTGCCCGCCGTAGCTTTAGCGAAGGTGGGAAACTTACTCAGAATTGGGATCCTGCTGACGCACATATTCAAGCAGCTGCTTGGCCATGCCGGATTTAACCTGAATGGCATCGTAATCGATGCGCACGTTGTTTAAATACTGCAAAATCAACGCATCACCATCTTTGAACCCCTGCGGCAATATACCGGCAAAGAAAAATCCCAGCCTCTCTATTTGCGCTGTGGTGCTGGCAGTTAATGGATCTGACAGGTTCAAGAAGAGATTGATAATTTCGATTTTTTTAAGGCACAGCTCACGGATCTCGTTTTTCAGCGCTGCAACACTATTTTGACCAAAACCGTCGATGATAATTCGGGCATAGCGCATTGATCCAAAGAGTTTAATTTTGAACTCAGCTTTTGCGGATTGAAGGATCACTTTATCTGACGCGCTTTGCTGGATGATTGGCGTAACACCCAACTCCGCGTACAAGTCTGTCATAATGTCTTTGTGATGCGGCACCGCATAAATGCGGTGAGAATGTGCCGCTGGTGGTTGTAGATACAAAAACTGCACCAACATACTCACACGCTGAGAAGCGCCAGCGTTCATACCCTTAAAAACAGTATTCGGCGGTATTAATCCCAGTCTTAAGCCGCAATCCCTGAAACCGAAACCGTGCACCGTATGCTGCGATACGGTGTGGTTGGTAACCGCCTCGCCGAAAGCGCCTTGGATGCCGCGGGTTTTGGCCTGATCCAAAAGATATCGGGTAATATTGCGAAAGCAACCCAAAGAGCGGTACTCGGGTTTGACCACGCCCTGGGCCATTTCTACAATTTGCGGGTTTTCATCCCAGAGCTGAAAGACACCGTAGCCGGCAATGTCGTCATCATCTGCAATGGCAACGGCCGAATACACCTGGCCGCTTTGATTTAAGGCAATAATTTTTTCAGGATAGTAGACATAATCGTGGGGATAGGTGTAACCGTAGGTCTTATAGATGGTTTTGGATACCTCCGGGGCGTCGTCCGATCGCAATTGCCGTACGTGGCATTTGAATTCACCAGGAGATGTCGCGATCGGCGGTGCTTGCGGTTCATATGGCTCCAAATCGCAGGCGGCGTAATAGTCGGAAACACTTTTGTTGTTTAGATGTTTGATTAATACCAGCTCTTTGCCGTCCGGCCCCAGGTTATTGAGTTGAATTTCATCCAGGTATTCTTGCAGCCTAAAAAAGGATTCGGTGATGTTGGGTTGATCGCCCTGTGGGCTATCGGTGCCGAAGGGCAGGCCTTTGTCCCTCAGGCTCACTTTTAGGCCTTCAGGGACCCTTTCACAGATGATTACCATGAACCCTTTTTCTGAGGGTTCGAAGGAGTAATCCAGCAATGCGTTAATCGCTCCGATGACTCCGTTTTCAAGCGCCTTTAAGTCCGATGATGTCATCCCGATGGCCCGAGCTATTTCAGACACGTAAATGGCTGCTGCGGTAGCATATTTGGGGTCGTTGGGGATTTTTATGCTGGAATATTCGCATTTTTTGGCCACTTTACTCCTCCAGGGGCTTTACGAGTTCGACGTT
Source organism: Desulfobacterales bacterium (assembly GCA_030066985.1). Taxonomy (NCBI): domain Bacteria; kingdom Pseudomonadati; phylum Thermodesulfobacteriota; class Desulfobacteria; order Desulfobacterales; species Desulfobacterales bacterium. The sequence continues at coordinate 144,159 of JASJAN010000003.1, read as the reverse complement.
ATGCTGCTTGATGGATATCGAAACATCAGAAAGAATGCTTTTATCGGGAGTAGACTTGTCGAATAGGGCTGGAAAAGGCCAATGTAGAGGCCATAAAAGCAACCCCCCTGGAACGGGTTCGCAGGGGGGATTTTTTGCTAAAATTGAGTCGCTTTATGCGCTGCTATCAGATTTGGGTTGGCTGATCAGATTTAAAGCGTCATGCATACCGGTCGGATGCCCGGTATTTTATGGCACTAACCGTTCTTTTTTGATTCCTTTTTGGCGCTTTTAGCGGTCGTTTTACCGGCGCCTTTCTTGGTAGAAGCATACCCGTCCGCGTACCATCCACCACCCACCAGCTTAAAAGAGCAGGCAGACATGATTTTTTTAGCCCGTCGGTTACAATGGGGGCATTTGATGTGCTTGGTATCCATCGGAACCAAGCTTTCGGTGACGATGCCTTCCGGACACTGAAATTCGTAAAACGGCATTTAGATCCTCCTAAATAAAAGCCTTATATCAATCAGCAGTGTTACTAAGTCTCGCTTTTTGCTGCCAATATAGGTACTTTTTGGGTGATGTCAAGACCCGACTGGGCATGAAAAAATATCTTTTAGCCGATATCGGGGCCGGCGTCAATCTTAAAATTGATGCTAAATAATATCGAATAATGCCAATTTGTTATCATTAGATTTTTATTCTTGATTTATCGCTTGACATGGCCGTCAGGCGACATATATAAAAATCATAAATATTTTCAGGTACTAAGAGTCTAAATCGGCCTCTGTATCTCACCTATTTGAATAATTTCGGACAGTTAAATCCCGGGTCGGTCAATGAAAACAACCATTCTAGAAAGCCTATCGAGTTGGAAAAAATTGCAAGCCAATGAGCATACGATTATGGCCGTGCTGGGCGTGGTTGTTGGGTTGGCCGGGGGTTACGGCGCTGTTGGGTTTCGATATCTGATCGATTTTTTCCAAACACTGGCTTACGGCGGTAAAGAAGATCTGTTGGGGCTGGTGGTGAATCTTCCCTGGTATTATCGTGTGCTGATTCCGGCCATCGGGGGGCTGATTGTGGGGCCGCTGGTGTATTTTTTTGCCAGAGAGGCCAAGGGACATGGTGTGCCTGAGGTCATGGAATCGGTGGCGCTTAAGGGCGGCGTGATCCGCAAGCGGGTGGTGGTCGTTAAAACCCTGGCATCGGCCATCAGCATCAGCACTGGTGGCTCGGTAGGCCGTGAAGGCCCGATCGTTCAAATCGGCTCCGCCATCGGATCAACCCTGGGGCAGGTTTTAAAAGTATCCGCCGACCGCATGCGCACCCTGGTCGGTTGCGGAGCGGCCGCCGGCATTGCCGCCACCTTTAATGCTCCCATAGCGGGCTCCATGTTTGCCCTGGAAGTGATCCTGGGCGATTTCGGTTTAGCGACATTTAGCCCGATTGTGATCAGCTCTGTGGTGGCTACAGCTGTCTCACGGGCTTACTTGGGGGATACACCGGCATTTATTGTTCCGACCTACGAACTGGTCAGTGCCTGGGAACTTCCCATGTATCTGGTCATGGGGATTTTTTGCGCGGCGGTGGGGGTATTGTTTACCAAAACCCTGTATCGCATCGAGGATCTATTTGATGACATTAAATTTCCCGATTACCTCAAGGGAATATTCGGCGGGTTGATTTTGGGCGCCAGCGCATTAGCTTTTCCTCAGATTCTGGGAGTTGGATACGGCGCCATTGACATGGCATTGGCGCAACAAATGGCCTGGTGGCTGTTGCTACTTCTGGTGCCGATAAAGATACTGGCGACCTCTATTACCATAGGTTCCGGTGGTTCAGGCGGCATTTTTGCCCCATCGCTTTTTCTGGGTGCCATGGCCGGTGGATTTTTTGGATTCGTTGTGAACCAGCTTTTTCCCACTATTACGGCATCGCCCGGGGCATACAGCATCGTGGGAATGGGCGCAGTGGTCAGTGCCACCACCCATGGGCCACTGGCGGCTATTTTAATTCTCTTCGAAATGACGGGAACCTATAAAATCATTCTGCCTTTGATGCTGGCCTGCATTATTGCCACCATTGCCAGCGGGCAATTTTCCAGGGAGTCCATCTATACCCTCAAATTGATGCGCCGGGGTGTGAATATCAAAGAGGGCAAAGAGGTCAATGTCCTTAAGTCATTGTTTGTCAAAGATGTCATGACCCCCCATGTTGAAACCATCAACGAAGCCTTGCCGCTGGGTCAAATGGCTCAGCTGATATCCAAAAGCAAGTTTAACAGTTTTCCGGTCATCAATGACCAAAAACAACTGATCGGCATTGTCTCATTCAATGACTATAACGAAGCTATTTTTGATGAGAACCTCAAAGATCTGGTGGTGGCCAAAGACATCGCATCAACCGAACTGGTGACCGTATCGTTAGATGAGAATTTATATACGGCCCTTGAAAAGATCAGTTTAAAAGATTTTGCGGTCTTGCCGGTTGTGTCCGCGCAAGATCCTTCCCACCTGGAAGGTGTGATCAGCCGCCGGGACATTATCGGGGCCTATAACAAAGCGGTTCTTAAAAAATCGCTTTTCAAATAATCGGCAGCCTGCTTTACTGGCGTGATTTGGTAAAAGGGGATTACCCTGCCTCGGGAGCCGGTGAAATGGAAACCACAGAGATCGTTCATACACCTTTGCTTCGGGAACGTTCGCCCAAAAAAGACGGTCGCGGCGCAACGGAGCTGGCCGAAGAAGAAGCGCCGGAACAAGAGCCCGAGGAAGAGGAATATATTCTTTGCCGTCAGTGCCGTCAGGCCATTACCCGGCCCACCGAGCGCATCACGGTCCAAGGGACCCACCAGCATACCTTTGCCAATCCCCATGGCATTGTATTTGAAATCGGTTGTTTTAAAACCGCCCAGGGGTGCGGCTATGCCGGGCCGCCTTCGACCGAATTTACCTGGTTTTCCGGCTACGCCTGGCGTGTCAGTTATTGTACCTTGTGCATGACCCATCTGGGCTGGATATTTATTGCCACCAGCGGTGACAGTTTTCATGGGTTCATCCTCGATCGATTGATCGAGCCTGAGTCATAAGAGGAAATGATATGGCCGAAATAAAAAGCACTTTAGATCTGGTAATGGAAAAAACCAAGAACCTGAATCTGAGTGAAGAAGAAAAACAGGATCAGAAAGACAAAGAAATCGAAAGCCGTCTGCGCGGTCTGGTGCAGAAATTTCAAGATGAGATCATTAGCCAGGAGCAGTTTAAAGCCGAATACCAATCACTGCGCAAGACGCACAAGTTAACGGGAGAGCAACACAAACACTTGCTCAAAGCTATCTGCGACCGGATTGAACTCGGTAAAGACAATATGGTGTTGTTAGAACTGCTATCGCAATTTGCCGATTCCAATATGCGGGGCCTGGTTTCCGTTTTGCAGGATTTTGAAACGGAAATCCAAACGGCTGCTGAGGCCCAAAGCAAAATCGCAAAAGAAAATCTTGCCCGAGCACACTTCATTTCCGGATCAGCGGTGGTGCCCAATCTTGGAAGTGATCCAGGATGGCGCAAAATGGTCGAGGCGATAAGAGCTGAGTTTGAGGAAAGACTCAATCAGGAGAGAACCGACCTGCTAATTTGATTATTCGCATGGAGTGCGCCTCCCCACATATCTTCTGGGGACCTCGTACAACAAAAAAGCCTCACTTCCGAACCCGACATCCAATAGTGCCAGAATTCCTTCGCGCTAAACACTGTTTCAACACTCAACTGAAAACGAAGCCCGTTTAGGTTTTCATATTGACTATTGCCCGACCCTTATGTTGGCCCTGTAACATACGCTCGATCGCCTGGTCCAGATCGACTATGGTAATTTCATGCACGACCGTTTCCATCATGGGGATTTTCCATTCATCGGCGAGTTTATCCCAGGTCTTGAGCCGGTTCGGCATCGGGCAATTTTGGGAATCAATACCCACGAGGCTGACACCACGCAGTATGAAGGGATATACATTGATCGGCAGCTCAGGTGATGCCACGTTGCCGCAAGTGGTCACCACACCATTGGCGTTAACAGATTTGATAGATGTAGCCAGGATATCTCCACCAACTGTGTCGATGCTGCCGGCATAGAGAGACTTAAGAAGCGGGCGACCGCTTTGATCCGTGGCCTCTTCAATGCTGATGATTTTCTGTGCACCGATTTGTCTTAGATATTCCGATTCATCTACCAAACCATTAACGGCAACGACCGTGTAACCCAGTTTTGACAAAATTGCCACGGCAATGCCACCAACGCCGCCGGTGGCGCCCGATACGAGCACCTCGCCATGCTCCGGCAAAATACCTCCATGAACGGTCAGTTGAAAGACAGATAGTGCCGCCGTAAATCCAGCGGTTCCATAGCACATGGCTTCTCTTAACGTCAATCCGTCCGGCAGGGGAACCACCCATTGGCCGGGTACTCGAATATATTGGCCAAATCCCCCAGCGGTATTCATACCTAAATCATAACTGGTGACAATAACAGGATCACCGGGTTTGAAGGTGCGATCGGTGCTTTCAACCACCACGCCAGCAGCATCGATGCCGGGTGTATGGGGATAGTTGCGTGTTACTCCTTTATTGCCACTGGCGGATAAGGCATCTTTGTAATTTAAGGAAGAATAGTGCACTTCAACCACCACATCCCCCTGGGGGAGGTCATCTATGGTTTTGTTGAGGATCTGACGCGTGTATTTTTTATCGTCAGTTTCTTCTACCACCAAGGCTTTAAATAAATTATCTGTCATTTTATCCTCCATAGGTGTTTGAGAAATAGATATAATTTTAGCTGGATGGAACCCTTTGATCGCTCTCTTTGTTCAGCAGTTTTATGATTCAGATTCCTCGCAATCAATATAAACATAATGCAATTTCACCAATATTGCAGATAGCATCTTTTGGCAATAAAAATCCTGACATAATCCAGAGGCCAATTATGGTTTTTTGGGCTACCTTTCTAAGTTTGGTTGCCATAAGATTGAAACACCGCCAGATCATGTTCATGCGGCTGTTGCCGCGTGTCATGCCTTATGGTATGCACCCCATCCCCGATAATTTGAAGGACCACCATTTTGAAATGCCAAAAGTGGAGAGCTTTGCAGAATTTATGTAAAAAAGAGGAAAACCCAATATCTGATAGCAGAGCAAAGTTAAAAACACCTTTCAGACATGAATCAGAAATATTGCTGAACTGATAATGTATTCGAAGTGATTTATAAATATGAAATTTTGCGGGTCGGTAAATAGGATGTATAATGAAAGAACTTCAACCCAACTGGTACCTGACATTTTCTAATGCTTGTCAGCTGCCTTTTGTCTTTATATGAACCCGAACCAATATTCCGTGATGCGCTCAAAGTTTGAGCTGACTTTGCGAGCACCGGAAACGACCTCGCCGTGTCCTGATAGCAGCAGCTCCGCATCCAGCCGGGCCATGCGCTGAATGCTGTCTTTGATCTGAGCGCCATCGCCGCCGGGCAGATCGGTTCGCCCCAGACCGTCTTTAAAAACCAGGTCACCGGTAAAAAGCGCCTTTTGTGCCGGCCAGTAAACGCAGACTGAGCCGGGTGAATGACCGGGTGTATGGAAAATTTGCAATTCAAGCCCGTCCAGAGATAAGTTGCCCTCCTGCAGGAAAAAATCCGGTGTGATGGTCTCGATATCCATCCCGTAAGCCGCGCTCATGTTTTTACCAGCGCTCAGAGCCCATTGCCACTCAATTTCGCTGAGGGTAAACAGGGTTGATTTTTCTTTGAACAGCTGAACACCTTCCAGATGGTCCGGGTGTGCATGGGTGCAAACCACCAAATTGATGTCGTTTGTGGTGAGCCCCAATCCCCTTAAACCCGATTCAACGTGTTCAAACAGGGCACGGTGACCCGGGTCGATCAGCACCCGGCATGGCCCATCAATAAAATAGGCATTGCAGTTGTTGGCACTCGGTGATTGCCAAACGAAGGCATGAAGATTATTGACGATCTGCATATATTTGATCCTTACATGAAATTGAAAGTGTTATCCTTTGGAGAATATGGTATAGTAAATATGACACACCGGTTCTCTCGATTTGACATTTTGTATACACATAAACCTGCAGCTTATCTGCAAGCTTTATATAACAACCCGATAATATTAAGAAAATATTTAATTCCCACCTTAAGCATAAAATTTGCATAATTTTGTCGGGATAAGTTTACACTGCATTATCGTTATCGCATTACAAATATCACCACACAAGGGAGCAGGGATCATGAAAAAAGCGTTATTGTTATGGGTATTATTCGTGTTTGCCATTGCCGGTTGTGCCGGTACGCGGGAGTCCGGTAAGGGCCCGGTCGAAGGCATGGTGGATGATTCCACCATCACCACTCGGGTCAACCATGAAATGGTGAAAGACAAAATTGTCAAAGCCCGTCAGATCGATGTGGATACCATTGACGGCCATGTTACGCTGACGGGTGCGGTTGCTACCACCAATGAAGCCAAACGCGCCGCGCAAATCGCGCAAAGCGTGCCGGGTGTAAAATCGGTCTCCAATAATATTCAGATTGGTGAAAGAAGCTTTGGCGATGTCTGGGACGATAATGTGCTCAGCAATAAAATCAAAGCCAAGCTGATTGCCGAACCGGAAGTTCGCTCGCTGAATATTGATGTCGATGTCTACCTGGGTGTGGTGACACTTACCGGGGTTGTCAGCACTAAATACCAGCGAGACCGGGCGCTTGACATTTCCCGCAACACCGATGGCGTGATCAAGGTCATCGATAATATTAAAGTCCGCTAATCTGTTTTTAATTGTAATTAGCCACAGACCCACACAGACATACACAGACAGATCTTTTCCTCGGGCGACGCTGCCCGAGGAAAAACTGTATGCCCTGCGGCCAACAGTTTTACACATCATAAGATATATCTTAAGTCGACCAATTTAAATCCACTTCAATAGGAATGGTGATCACATATTTTTAAAATCGCGAAGCGATTGACTGTTTTTGTTCGGCCAATGTCGGCCGAACAAAAGGTTAGTGTGAGTCTGTGTGGGTCTGTGGCCAATTTCACACATTTTCAATTGTTTTCACAATCAGCTGCAGTACCTCGCCCGCTTTATCCCGAATCAGCACATCGCACATCTGATCGCAGGGAGTTTCGGACAAATTGACAATGGCAAGAAAGGCATTGTTCTGTCGAGCGTAGACAGGCATATGGGCAGCCGGCTGCACCAATAGGGTGGAGCCCACGACCATGAAAAAATCACAGGTCTGGGATAGAGCGGCGGCTTTTTCAACTTCGACAACGGGCATGGCCTGACCGAATGAGATGGTGTCGGGTTTTAAGTAACCGCCGCAATCGCACTCCGGAGCCATATCGCCGGATTGTAAGCGTTTGACGGTTTCGGCGGTGGAGATGATGTTGCGGCAGCTCATACAGCGAATGCGCCGGGTATTGCCATGCAGCTCGATGACCGCATCATTGGCAAGACCAGCTTGCTGGTGAAGCCCATCCACATTCTGGGTGATGACGGCCTCCAGCAGCCCTAGATTATAAAGTGTGGCAATAGCGTTGTGCCCGGCGTTGGGCTGTGCCTGCTGGATACCCTGGTACAGCTCTTGCCATCGCTGCCAGTATTCCTCCCGGGATTCACGCGAGTTCATAAATTCGTCAAAATAGACCGGCCGAAATTTATCCCAGATACCCCCCTGGCTGCGATAATCCGGGATACCGCTCTCGGTGGAGATGCCGGCACCTGTAAAGATGATGTTTTTTCCACCTTTGCTAATTTTATCTGCTATTTGGGTAATTTCTTTTTTCATAATTCATAAGGTTTTAAGGTATCAGGTGTCAGGAAATACCTGGTGGTTTCAGGTGTCGGGTGTCAGGGACCAAACAACGAAAAACAGATCAAAATAGCTGGTAAGAAATGTACATTATCTGACTTCTGATTTCTGTCTTCTATCATCTGTTTGCTGACACCTGACACCCGAAACCTGACACCTGAAAGTTAATGGCCGCTTTGCGGCCATTAACTTTCTTTGAACTCTGAAACCAACTGCTGCAGGGACGCTTTGGCATCACCAAAGAGCATGCGGGTGTTGGGTTTGATAAACAAAGGATTGTCCACCCCTGCGAATCCGGCTGCCATGGAACGCTTCATAACGATGACCGTTTTGGCCTGATCCGCATTGATGACCGGCATGCCGTAAATGGGGCTGGATTCGATTTCCCTGGCAGCCGGGTTGACGACGTCGTTGGCTCCGATGACCACACAAACGTCGACGCTTTCCATAATCGGGTTGACATCATCCATTTCGGCCAGCTGATCATAGACCACGTTGGCTTCGGCCAGCAAAACATTCATGTGACCTGGCATGCGGCCGGCGACCGGGTGAATGGCGTAGCGAACTTCAGCACCGTTTTCTTCCAGAATATCACCGAGCTCTTTAACCGCATGTTGGGCCTGGGCCACCGCCATTCCATAACCCGGAACAAACACCACCGAGCTTGCAGCCTCGAGGACAAAATAGGCGTCCGACGGCGAGATCGGAGAGGGCTCGCCCTGTACCTGGTCGGCTCCAGCTTTGCTGACCGCTGTTTGCAAACCGCCGAAAAGGACATTGGCCAGAGAACGATTCATGGCTTTGCACATAATGCCGGTCAGAATCAAACCGCTGGCGCCCACCAGCGCGCCGGCAACGATCAGCACGTTATTTAAAATGATAAAGCCGGCGGCACTGGCGGCCAGTCCGGAATAACTGTTGAGCAAGGCAATGACTACCGGCATGTCAGCACCGCCGATGGGGATAACACCCAGGACCCCCAGAATCAGTGCTAGGGCAATGATGAGGATTAAAAGCGGATAGGCCAGCGCTGCCGTCGGGCTCCAGACAAACAGCGCGCCGCAAATGAAAATGGCGGCAATGATGGCGGCATTGATTATTTTTTGGCCTTTAAAAAATATCGGCCGCCCGGAGATGCGCTCGGCCAGTTTGCCATAGGCCACCACACTGCCCGAAAATGCGACGCCGCCAATCAATACTGCCAGAACGATCGCAAAAATGACAAAGTGGTTGCCGTCGGGAGAGCTATGATAGTTTTCCCAGCCGACCAGCAGACTGGCCAACCCGCCAAAACCGTTGAGGATCGCCACCATTTGCGGCATGGAGGTCATTTTTACCGTGCGGGCCGCAATTGCGCCGATCAGTGCACCAACGGCCATACCGGCGATGACCAGTGAAAACGACAGACAGCATTCAAATAAAGCCGCAACCACGGCAATGAGCATACCCAAAGCCGAGACCATGTTGCCCTGGCGGGCACGCTCCGGTCGGCCAAGCATCTTGATGCCGATAATAAAGAGCATCGATGCCAGGATATAGCCCGAATCAATCAAAACAGCGCCGTAGTCCGTCATTTTTGCTCCTGATCCTTGCGCTTAAACATGGCAAGCATGCGATTGGTCACCAGGTATCCGCCGACCACGTTGATGGTGGCCAGAATAAGCGCAATGGTCCCCACAACTGCGGCAAAGGTATCTGAACCGGTGCCGGCTGCCGTCAGCGCCCCGACGATCGTGATGCCTGAAATGGCGTTTGTTCCGGACATCAAAGGCGTATGCAATTGCGATGGCACTTTGGTAATCAGTTCCACCCCCAGGAAGATGGCCAGAATGAACACAAAGATCAATAGGCCTATAGACATTTTAAAATCTCCTTTCGGCACCCACTCTCAAATAATTCCTAAGTTCCATTGATGTAAACCATGGTCTTGGGTTTCAGGTGTCAGGTGTCAGGTTTCAGGTCTTTGCTGGCCATTTTTAAGGCCTTGTCACTCAGATGCATTATCGGGCGCATGTTTTCGCTGTTTCTGATTTTAGTCTTATGCTCCCTGACACCTGAATCCGCCTGCGGCGGAACACCTGACACCTTGTTTGCTGACTTGGGATCTATGTTTTTGCTGATAAATAGATTAGCCGGACGAACTCGCTTGGGCGTAGTGATCCGCGATCATCTGATTGACCACCTCGCCCTTGTGGGTGATTACACACCCCTGCAAAATCTCATCCTCAAAATCCAGCACAAAGCGTTTGTCTTCTATATTCCAGAATTCATCCACCAGCGCATGCATGTTGGCAGAAAACATCTGGCTGGCGTTGACTGCCACCTTGCCCGGTAGATTGGCCATTCCGATGATACGCACGCCGTTGACATCAACCTCTTGATCCGGCTGTGAGCCGGCAATGTTACCGCCGGATTCCACCGCCAGGTCCACCAGCACCGATCCTCTGGCCATCCCCGCAACCATCTCAGCGGTAATGATGAGCGGTGCTTTACGGCCGAATAACTGGGCGGTGGTAATGACCACATCTGACGCCGCGCAGATTTTGGCCATTCCTTCCCGTTGCTTTTGCAATTGTTCTTCGGTTAAGGCTTTGGCATAGCCGTCTTTCGTTTGGCCGGTTTCGCCCAGATCAATTTTGACAAAGCGCGCGCCAAGTGATTTGACCTGCTCTTCAACCACCGGTCGTGTGTCGAAGGCATCCACCCGTGCCCCCAGCCGTTTGGCAGTTGCAATGGCCTGCAGGCCGGCCACACCGACACCGACCACAAACACCCTGGCTGGTGATATGGTTCCGGCCGGTGTCATCATCATCGGAAATATTTTATCGATACGTTCAGCGGCAATAATGACCGCTGCATAACCGGCCAGATTTGATTGAGAGCTCAAGACATCCATTTTCTGAGCCCGTGTGATTCGCGGGATCATTTCCATGCTAATGGCTGTCACGCCCTTTTTTCCGAAGGCTTCGATCAGCTCGCGTTCGTTAAACGGGTCCATCAAGCTGACATAAATGCTTTCTTCTTTAAGTAGCGCGACATCTTCTATGGCCGGTTTGCGGATTTGAAGCACCATATCCGCCTGCTGATACAATTGATGCCGATCCGATTCAATTGATGCGCCGACCTTTTTATATTCTTCATCGGGGATGTTTAAGGTTTTGCCAATACCGGACTCAACCGCTATCTGCGCTCCTTTTTCAACCAGGCGGGCAACATGCTCGGGCAGCAGAGCCACCCGGTTTTCCGCAGGATGGATTTCGCTGGGTACGACAATATTCATGGTGTCCTTCTAACTTTTTAATTAAAGATTAAGCGGAATTTGCCTCCTCAGCAGCCGTAAATTATTCAAAAACTTAAGACTTCTTTTCTTGGCCGTCAATAACGTGCTGATGCTTCCTGGAAGAACTCAGCAGTCGATATGGATCGCGTTGGGCAGGGTGCACGTTGTCTGCTTCGTACTGCACCAAGTCGTCAAAGCGTTGCCTGACAACCGCAGCACCCTGGTCTGAGGAGCTGCCAGGTTGATCTATCTTGCTGTACTGTCTTTTAGTCGTTTAAATATGTCAAGGGTTTGTTGGCGGGTGTGGTCGATGGTGCCTGAATTATCAATGACGATGGTGGCTTTTTTTTTCTTTTCCCCTATCGGTATTTGAGAGCGCACACGGGCAAGGGCTTCGGCTTCTGAAATGCGATCTCTATGCATCAAGCGCTCGATCTGCAGTTGCTGCGGCGCATAGACGACGATGAGCTCGCTTAAATCTGCGTGCATGCCGGCTTCTAACAGCAGTGGTATGTCCAGAACAACAAGTGATTGCGGATCGGTTTTTTCGAACTGCTTAAGTTGACGGTCGACTTCTGCTGCGACCCGTGGGTGCACTATGCTGTTTAAGCGCTTTTTTTCTGCGGGATCGTTGAAAATAATATCACCCAGCGCATTACGGTTAATCTCACCGTCGGGCAGCAGAATGTCAGTGCCAAAATATTCGACGATTTCCCGATAGGCCGGCAATCCTTTTTTAACCACTGCCCGGGCAATACGGTCGGCGTCGATAATAATGGCCCCTGCTTTTTTTAGCATGGCAGATACGGTTGATTTACCGGTGGCAATTCCGCCTGTAAGCCCGATGACCTGCACCTGTAATCTCCTTCTCGGTTAAGATTGTGCCATCCAGTTTTGCGCTGCTCAAGTACTTCACAAAATGCGGTCTAATTATACGTGTAAGGTGTCAGGTTTCAGGTGTCAGCAAACAGAGGACAGAGAACAGAAAACAGAAGATAGAAAGGCAGCTTCAATTTTCAAATTTTGGATCTGTCTTCTGTCGTCTGACATCTGTCTTCTGAATCCTGACACCTGACACCTGAACACTTTTTTTGGCTAACACCAATACCGCCATAATAAACCGCCGGTTGGTATTGTCAATATTGAACTGTTAAACAGCACATTGAGCCAAGCGGCTGCCCCACGCTTGCAATTAAATGTTTGTGCATTACCATAATCTCATATGATGAACATGGTGTTCTTCATATCAAATGAAACTATCCGTCACTGCGGTTAAGTTAAGGGAGGTGGTATCAATGGCAGAAGATAAGTTTAAGATGGCCGCAGAGGTGTGTTCATATGTGGATGATGACCGCCAGAAATTAAACCTGGAAATTTGTCTTCCGGGAGTCGATAAAAAAGATATCAATCTTAAGATGCTTGAAGACAGCTTCAGTCTCACCGCACCCCGCAAAGACTTTGAATATGTCACCACAGCAGCTTTCTGTTGCCCGGTGAATGCAAAAGACGCCAGCGCAAAATTTGAAAATGGTGTCTTAAAGGTCACGATACCGTTTAAAGATCCAATGCAGGATGCGCATCAGATCGCTATTCACTGACCGGCATCTTTACATAGATGACAACAAACAAAAAGGGCAGGGCCACTCATGGCGCTGCCTTTCTTTTCTACTAAGTTCCACTATCAGAAGACAGATTGAAATATTGAATTAATGGAAATTAAAGCGCTTTTCTGTCCTCTGTTTTCTGACCTCTGGCACCTGCTTCAGAAATATTCGATTTTTTCGTCAATATGCCCAAAACTATATCCGCAATACCCTTTTTCTGACGGCCTATTATGACAATTACCACGGTGTCGTATGTCACATCCTACTATGTAGTAATATTATATAACTTATTAATATTATATATAAAAAAACAGCATTTTTTAAAAAAAAAACCATTGACTTTGATGGCTTTCTTGATTATGTTTAGCTCTTTCTTGACTATTAGAGTCAAGAAACTTCCCGACTAAAATAGTCGAGAAATACCCTACCCGAACACTCGGGATTAAAAGCCATGGCCATTACGCCAAAGAAAAACCAATACGCGTTACGGGCGATTTTTGAACTTGCCAAGTATTTGGGTCAAGGACCCAAAAAAATATCCGAAATCGCCGAGGCCCAATCTATTCCGATGCGCTTTCTGGAAGTAATCCTTGGACAGCTTAAGAGCAGCGGATGGGTCGAATCCAAACGCGGATTCTATGGCGGCTATTTTCTAAAATGTTCCCCTAAAGAGATTTCCGTTGGTGATATCCTGCGATTCATGCAAGGCCCCAGCAGACAAGCTGAATGCGTTGCCTGCGTGTCCAAGGGCGATTGCCCCTTTGACGGTCAGTGTGCCTTTGCGCCGATGTGGAACAAAGTCGACGCCGCCATGTTTAAGATTTATGATGAAACAACCATCCACGACTTACTCAAAGTGGAAAAGAAAACTATTAATGGCAAAAAGATATAAATCGTAATCTGATAGGTTAACCTCAATTTTTTTTACGAAGGATCTTGCAGATGAAAATCGGTAAATTACGGCTTAACCTGACAAGCATCCCAGTGATCGTATTTGCTGTTTCGATTGGTCTAACATGTTCCGGGAATTTCGGGGCCAAAAACCCGACCGAAGCCGAGATGCAGCAGCGGGCCGACATTATCCAGATCGATTCCATGCAGCAATTCGGCAAATTGGAGCGACCGGCGGTAACATTTTTGCACCAGAAGCATACCGAAGCGCTGGAAAAGAAAAACCAGGACTGCAAAGCCTGTCATTTAACCGAAAAAGACCGCCTGGTATTTAAATACATGCGCCTTGAAGATTCCTCCTCCCAGGCGGTAATGGACGTTTACCACACCAACTGCATTGCCTGCCATCAGCAAACCGCGGATGGCGGTGGCAAAAGCGGGCCGCTGACCTGCGGCGAGTGCCATCAGGAACGAATGGATCTTACCTCTATCTGGGAGCCGATCGGTATGGACCGGTCTTTGCACTACCGGCATTCTAAAGCGCAGGATAAAAAGTGTGAACGCTGCCATCACGAATTTGATGAAGTCACTAAGAAGCTGTTTTACGCCAAGGGCAAAGAAGGCACCTGCCGCTATTGTCACCAAGACGTTACTGTGGAAAACCGAATCTCGTTGCGCGAGGCATCACATATAGACTGTATTAATTGCCATCGCCAAACCCTGGCCAAATTCGATGATGCCGGCCCGATAACCTGCGGCGGTTGTCATGACCCCGCCCAACAGAAGCTGATTGAAAGGCTCAAGGAAGTCCCGCGCATGCAGCGCAATCAGCCAGATACGGTTTTTGTGCGCACCAGCAAGGCCGGAATCACAGATCCCCAGCAGGCCACGCGTATGAAGATGGTGCCATTCAGCCACAAGTCTCACGAAGAATACAATGATACCTGTCGGGTGTGCCATCATGCCAATTTAAACGCCTGTGTCCAGTGCCACACGCTACAGGGTACCAAAGAAGGCAAATTTGTGACCCTCGAGGAATCCATGCACCGCTTGAATGTCAAAATGAGCTGCGCGGGGTGTCATGAAATAAACCAGCGTTCCCCCGAGTGCGCCGGCTGTCACGTCAGTATTGCCAAAACCCGGCAGCAGGATCCCGCTGCCTGTCAGGCCTGTCATATGGCAGATGTGGCTCAAGTGGCCGCAAGTCTTCAGCAGACCGAAGAAAAAGAACTGGCTGCTATGTATCTGAACGCACGCGAACCCCTAAGCGCCATGTACCCGCCCGAGGATATTCCTGAAACGGTGGAAATCAATGCAATAAAAGACCAGTATGCGGCGGTGAAGTTGCCGCATCGTAAGATCGTCCAGACACTGTCCAACAATATTAAAGATAACAAGCTGGTGGCCTATTTTCACGCTGACAAAAACACGCTCTGTCAGGCGTGTCACCATCATAGTCCGGCGGCTAAAAAACCGCCCAGCTGTGCCAGCTGCCATGGCCGGCCTTTTGATGAGCGGGACCCGAACAGACCGGGTCTCATGGCCGCCTACCACCGTCAGTGCATGGAATGTCACGAGGCCATGAACCTTGAAAAACCGGTGGCAACGAATTGTGTGGCATGTCACCCGAAAAAAGAATAGCTTCAGATTAAACATCATTCTAACTGCAGACTGCAAAAGTTGAGGAAACCATGTCGATCACACGCAGAAAGTTTTTAGGCTGGTTGAGTGCTGCAACCGCCGGCACGACCCTTGGAAAAACCGCTAATGCGGCTTCAAACAAGCATTTTAGTGGTTATCCGAACAGTATGGGGGTTTTGTTCGACAATACCCGCTGTATTGGATGCCGCAAATGCGAAGAAGCCTGCAACAAGGTCAACGAGTTGCCGGCTCCCGAGCGGCCGTTTGATGATCTCTCCGTTATGGATACCAAACGCCGCACGAATGCCAGGACCTATACCGTCGTTAATCGTTTTGATGACGTCAGCAAAGCCAATGGCAAAGGGCCGTTGTATCGCAAGGAGCAGTGCAACCATTGTCTTGAACCGGCCTGTGCGTCAGCATGCTTCGTGCAAGCATTTACCAAGACCCATAAAGGAGCTGTGATTTACGATGCCTCGGTTTGCGTGGGCTGCCGCTACTGCATGATTGCATGCCCCTTTGAAATACCCACTTACGAATACGACAGCGCCTTTACGCCACGGGTGATGAAATGCACGATGTGCTCCCCGCGCATTGAAAAGGGCCTGCTTCCCGGCTGTGTGGAGTCCTGCCCCACCGAAGCGCTGACTTACGGTAAACGCACGGACCTATTGAAGGTTGCCCGGGCGCGAATCAGCAAATTCCCCGATCGCTATGTAAATCACATTTACGGTGAAAATGAAATGGGCGGCACCAGTTGGTTGTATCTGTCAGCCGTGCCTTTCAAAGAGGTCGCCATGCGCGAAGACCTGGGGGTCACCCCGGCGCCGAAGCTAACCGCCGGTGCGCTCAGTGCTGTGCCGGTCGTTGTCGGGCTTTGGCCGGTGCTACTGACCGGCATTTATGCCATGAACAAGCGCAAAGAAAAGATCGCCAAAGAGGAAACAGCTCTGGCCGTTGCCGCTGCGGTCGAGCAAGCCAACACCGAGGCCCAAGCTACAAAGAAGGCCGAAATCGAAGCACTCAATAAAATGAAGCAAAAAGAGATCGATAAGGCGGTCAAAAAGGCACTTGAAGAGACTGCCAAACCTGCCGAAGAAGAGGATGCCGAAGCGCAGCCTGATAAAGCGGAAAAGAAGCCAAGTGAGGAGGGTTCCTGATGTCTGATGAAGCCGCAACAACCGGCAAATCTTTAATAACACCTTTTAATGTGATTGCCGGAATTATTGTTGTCCTGGGACTAATTGTAACTGTGATACGGTTTACCGTCGGTCTGGATGCAGTCACCAATTTGTCCGACTACAATCCCTGGGGGATATGGATCGGTTTTGACCTGCTGGTAGGTGTGGCCCTGGCTGCCGGTGGCTATGTTACCTCGGCCGCGGTTTACCTTTTCGGCATGAAGAAATACCATTCGGCGGTACGTCCGGCTATTTTGACCGGTTTTTTAGGGTATGCCCTGGTTGTCATCGCGCTGCACTACGATGTGGGCCGACCCTGGCGACTGCCATATCCGTTTATCATGCAGCGGGGAACCACCTCTTTGTTGTTTGAGGTGGCCGCTTGTGTTGCGCTTTACCTGACGGTGCTGTTTATAGAATTCTCCCCGGCAGCCATGGAATGGCTGGGATTGAAGCGGGCCCGTAAAATAGTGGTCAGACTGACGATTCTGTTAACCATTTTCGGTGTTGTCCTGTCTACCCTGCACCAATCCTCGCTGGGTGCTCTGTTTTTGATTGCCCCGGCCAAATTGCATCCGCTGTGGTATTCGCCCTATTTACCCGTGTATTTCTTTATATCGAGTATCATTGCCGGCCTATCAATGGTGATTTTTGAAAGCACGCTGTCGCACCGCTATTTTGCCCATAAGATGGACGAGGCCCATCTAAAAGAAAAGGATACCGTTGCCCTCGGTT
Source organism: Desulfobacterales bacterium (assembly GCA_030066985.1). Taxonomy (NCBI): domain Bacteria; kingdom Pseudomonadati; phylum Thermodesulfobacteriota; class Desulfobacteria; order Desulfobacterales; species Desulfobacterales bacterium. The sequence continues at coordinate 126,972 of JASJAN010000003.1, read as the reverse complement.
TCGGCAAAGCCGCCTCCATGGTGCTGGCCGGCTATTTTATCATTAAAGTCATCGGTATTTCTGAAGGCAATAATTGGCATTTGCTGAGCACCAATTTTGGGCTCTGGTTTCTGGTCGAATTGCTGGGCTTTGTGGCGCTGCCCTGTTTTCTGTATGCGGTCGGCGTGCGTGATAAAAATATAAAACTGATTAAATGGACGGCGGCCTGGACGGTTTTGGGTCTGGTGGTCAACCGCTTAAATATTTCTCTGATTGCCTTTAACTGGCATCTGCCGGCCAGCGATCGCTATTTTCCGCACTGGATGGAGATAGTGATTACGGTATTTCTGGTGACATTAGGCGTTCTGGCTTTCCGGTTTATTGTGACCCGGATGCCGATACTTTATTCGCACCCGGACTATGAGGACCACTAAAAGCTATTTTAAAAAGGCATCTAACGCTCAAGGGCTTTGTTATAAATCGATTCAAAATGCTCGAATACTAATCCGCCGGAGGCGGACTCCACTTTTGAATCGATTTACGCCTCGCCCTTGAGCGTGATCTACGATTTTTAAAATAGCTTTAAGTAGAGTTTCTTTTAAAGAACTATGCATATAAATAGTTAGTGAAAAGTCGAGGATTTAGATAAGATGGATGGCGCGATACACACATTGCAGGAATACATGTTACACACCGAAAGCATCACTTACATACTCATCGTTTGTGCATTGCTGGGGTTCACCTTTTTTTATCTGTTTTTGAGCCAGCGCGACAATGATGAGGAAGAGTAGGCGATCGATTCGGCTGTGAAAGCCGGTTGGATGGTCAGTTCTAAGTACAATCGGTAATTTAGCGAACAAAGGAGTTACGCATGTATGAGTTTTTAACCGGCCCGATGGTATGGATATCATTCGGAATATTCTTTATTGGTCTCATCGTTCGGGGCGTGCGTTATATCAGAGGCCTTGATTGGAAGCTGGACCGGGTCACCTATGGCGAAAATGTTTCCTACGGTGTCAAAGGCGCCATACGTTCCATATTGTTCTGGATTTTTCCATATGGGACCCGCAGCTGGCGCAAGAATCCCTGGTTTACCCTCTGGGTTTTTCTGATGCACTTTGGCATCCTGATTACACCGATTTTCTTGCTGGGGCATAACATCCTGTTATATGAAAAGCTGGGTATCCGCCTGCCGACGCTGCCTGAAGCCGTGGCGGACGCCATGACGGTTATCGTTATTGTGTCGGTTATTTTTTTGATTTTGCGCCGCATTGCGCTGCCCGAGGTGCGCATCATCACCAACTGGTATGATTATCTGTTGCTGCTGATCGCCGTATCACCCTTTTTGACCGGTTTTTTGGCCTATCACCGGGCGCCGGACTACTATTTTTGGCTGATAGCCCATATTATTAGCGGGCATGTACTCTTGATTGCCGTACCGCTGACCAAATTGTCGCACTTTCTGCTTTTTTTCATGACCCGGGCCCAGCTGGGCATGGATTACGGCATCAAACGCGGCGGCATGAAAAGCAAGGGCATAGCGTGGTAGGCAGTCTGTCGGCTGCATAAATGAAAGCGTCAGCGATAAAATAATAAGATTCCATTATACCAAATTTGTTGCTATATTTGAGCGCATAAACAATTGACAAACAAAACCATCTAAACAGCATCCTTATGAGGATTCAGAACAATGCCAGAAGGAACACTTTGTAACAAAAAGACTGTGGATACCAAAGAACAGTTGCAGGCCCTGTTGGCCGATAAAAGCGGCAAAGAATACTATCAGCAGATGAATGATCTGGATATTGACCGCAAAGCCCTGTGGGGCACAATTCAAAAAACATTGAAATCCCGCACCAAAACATGGCTGGAAATTTGCTCACATTGCGGTCTGTGTGCCGAAAGCTGCTTTTACTATTTGGCCAACGGCCGCGATCCAAAACAAGTGCCCTCTTATAAGATTCAGGAAACCTTAGGTAAATTGATTGCCCGCAAAGGGGATGTCGACAATGCCTTTATGCAAAAATGCATGGACTGGGCCTACTCAAAGTGTACCTGTTGCACCCGCTGCGGCGTTTATTGTCCCTTCGGGATTGACACCGGCATTATGTTCAGTTACTTGCGCGGCCTGCTCTACGGGCAGGGCTTTGTTCCCTGGGAAATGAAGATCGGATCCGGCATGCACCGCATTTTTCGCGCCCAGATGGATATTACCACCGAAGACTGGGTCGATACCTGTGAATGGATGGCCGAAGAATACGAGGAAGATTGGCCGGGGCTCGAAATTCCGGTGGATAAAGAAAATGCGGATATCATTTATACCGTCAATGCCCGGGAACCCAAACATTATCCGGAAGATATCGCCGAAGCCGCCATCCTGTTCCATGTGGCCGGCGAGAACTGGACGGTGCCAAGCGAAGGTTGGGAGGAGACTAGTCTGGCCATGTTTGCCGGTGACTGGGAAGCGGCCAAATTGCAGGTCGAATCGGTCTATGATGCCATGGACCGCTTAAAACCCAAAAGCATGGTGGTCACCGAATGCGGCCATGCCTACCGTGCCACCGTTATCGAAGGGCCTTATTGGGCCGGGCTTAAAACCGGCAAAACACCGATTGACAGCCTGCATTATGTTGAATGGGTGGCCGAAGCGCTGCGAACCGGAAAACTGAAAATCGATCCGGCCAAAAAGATCAAGGAACCGGTAACTTACCAGGATTCCTGCAATTATATCCGCAACGGGGGACTGGCCGACGTGGCCCGTGAAATCATGAGTTATATTGCCGAAGATTTCCGCGAAATGACCCCCAACCGCGAGCACAATTTCTGCTGCGGCGGCGGCGGTGGTTTAAATGGTATCGGCCGCTACCGCGAACAGCGCAATATCGGCATGAAGGTCAAACGGGATCAGATACTGGGAACCGGGGCCAAACTGGTCATTGCCCCCTGCCACAACTGTTGGGATGCTATCCGGGATCTGGAGGAAGTCTATAAAATCGGTATCCGCTGGTCCTTTTTAAAACCTCTGCTCATCAATATGCTGGAGGTTCCCGAACATCTTAAGCCCCAAGAAGAATAGGGTATTTAGTGTTTGGTGTTTTGTATTTTGAATTGGATTATGGACGGGGCTCTCTCCGCGCATTGGCAAGACCCAAACACCAAAAGGGAAATATACTTTAGACGCGTTAATTTTGACTGCCATTTAGCCTTCTTAACAGGCGCATCCTCTCTTTATGAAACGCCTTGACACATTCCGCGCCTGTTGTTAAATAAACCGTTTCAACAAAAAATTTTCTTAAAAGCATCCTATCTGCCTGAGCAGACCCTTGGATAGTACCCGCTGTTTGTGAGACCGTTTCACATAGGCTCAAAATCCCGCAAGTTAACAGGAGCATGCCCGGATGGTTGATTTTACCTATCAGGAAATATTTCCGCTGGAAGCTGATACCACTGAATATCGCCTTCTGACGCAGGAGCATGTATCTTTGCTGGAGGTTGATGGTAAACGGCTCCTGCAGGTGGCACCGCAAGGGCTGACGCTGTTGGCCGAGCAAGCCTTTCACGACGTATCACATTATCTGCGTGCGGCACACTTGAAACAGCTGGCCGCCATTTTTGATGATCCGCAAGGTTCCGCCAATGATAAACGCGTGGCGCTGGAGCTGCTAAAAAATGCGGTGATTGCCGCCGAAGGCGAGTTTCCCATGTGTCAGGATACCGGCACGGCCATCGTCATCGGGAAAAAAGGTCAGGGTGTCTGGACCGGTTACAGCGATGAGGAAGCCATTTCAAAAGGAATATTCAACGCATACACCAACGGCAACCTGCGCTATTCCCAGAATGCGCCCTTGAACCTGTACGACGAACAAAACACCAGCACCAATTTGCCGGCCCAAATTGAGCTTTACGCAGTGCCGGGCGATGAATATCATTTTTTGTTTATGGCCAAAGGCGGTGGGTCGGCCAATAAAACCTATTTGTATCAAGAGACCAAAGCCGTTCTGACCCCGGATGGACTGTTGAAATTCATGACGGACAAGATGAAATCTCTGGGGACGGCGGCCTGCCCGCCTTACCATTTGGCTTTTGTCATCGGCGGGACATCTGCCGAACTCAACCTCAAAACGGTCAAACTGGCCACCGCCCGGTATCTGGACGGTTTGCCGACCAAAGGCAGTGCGACGGGTCATGCATTTCGGGACCTGGAGCTGGAAGCCCGCCTGCTGGAGACTTCCCGCGAACTGGGTATCGGCGCTCAATTTGGTGGTAAATATTTTTGCCTGGACACGCGGGTGATTCGGTTGCCGCGGCACGGGGCCTCCTGTCCCATCGGTGTCGGAGTCAGCTGCAGTGCGGACCGCAATATCAAAGCCAAGATCTCATCAAAAGGGATTTTTGTGGAACAGCTGGAAACCCATCCAGCTCAGTACCTGCCCCAGGTCGATGTTGACGATGCCGATGCGGTGCGAGTAGATTTAAACCAGTCCATGGATCAAATCCGGGCACAGCTGAGCCAATATCCGGTGGCCACCCCGTTGTTGCTGACCGGCAAAATTGTGGTCGCCCGGGATATTGCCCATGCCAAATTAAAAGAGCGCCTGGATGGCGGTGAACCGTTACCGGACTATTTTAAAAATCATATGATCTATTACGCCGGGCCGGCCAAAACGCCACCGGGCTATGCATCCGGATCTTTCGGGCCAACCACCGCCGGTCGCATGGATCCGTATGTGCCGATTTTTCAGGCCCAGGGCGCTTCGATGATCATGCTGGCCAAAGGCAACCGCTCTAAAGGGGTGACCGAAGCCTGTCAGAAATACGGCGGGTTTTACTTAGGTTCTATAGGAGGGCCGGCAGCCCGACTCGGCAAAGAATGCATCACCAGCGTTGAAACCGTGGCATATGAAGAACTTGGCATGGAAGCCATTTTTATGATAACCGTAAAGGACTTTCCGGCCTTTATTATCGTCGATGATAAGGGGAATGATTTCTTTGAAAAACTTCTGGGTTAATTATAATAAATTAGAATTATTAAAAAGTTATGATTCTACCATCAGGAGTGATGGAGTACTGGAGTATTGGAGTGCTGGTCAGTAGATCTTTAATTTACGCATTTAAATAATGAAATAATCTTAATAAATTACTAAGATCTTGAATCAAAGGAGTAAACTATGGCAACCAATAAGATGAAAACCATGGACGGAAATACCGCAGCAGCTCACGTGGCCTATGCCATGAGTGATGTGGCCACCCTGTACCCGATCACACCCTCTTCACCTATGGGTGAAATTGCCGATGAATGGGCCGCCGAAGGCCGCAAAAATATTTTTGATCAAGCCATGATCGTTCGGCAGCTGCAATCCGAGGCAGGCGCTGCCGCTTCCGTGCATGGCTCGCTGGCGGCCGGGGCGTTGACCACAACATTTACAGCCTCCCAGGGGCTACTGTTGATGATACCCAACATGTACAAAATGTCCGGGGAATTGCTACCGGCCGTGCTGCACATTTCCGCCCGGGCCATCGCCGCGCATGCGCTGTCGATTTTTGGCGATCACCAGGATGTCATGGCGGTTCGCCAGACCGGGTTTGCCCTGCTGGCATCGGCCTCGGTGCAGGAAGTCATGGATCTGGGTTTGACCGCGCATCTTTCCGCCATTGAAAGCAGCATTCCGTTTGCGCACTTCTTCGATGGTTTCCGCACGTCGCATGAAATCCAGAAAATAGGCGTTATCGACTATGACGATATGGCCAAACTCACCAATTTTGAGGCCGTGGCCAGATTTCGTGCCCGCGGCGCCAATCCGGAACGACCCGAACTGCGAGGGACGGCCCAGAACCCGGATATCTATTTTCAGGGCCGCGAAGCTGCCAATCCCTATTATCTCAAGGTGCCGGGCATTGTCAGTGACTATATGAAAAAGGTCAGCAAATTGACCGGCCGGCAGTACAACCTATTTGATTATGTGGGCGATCCGGATGCGGATCGCATCATCATTTCCATGGGCTCGTCCTGCGAAACCATCGAGGAGGTCATCAATTACCTGAAATCCCAGGGTGAAAAAGTTGGGTTGGTCAAAGTGCGGCTTTTCCGGCCGTTTTCAACCGAACACCTGTTTAACGCCATTCCGCAAAGCGCCAAAACCATCACCGTGCTGGATCGTACCAAAGAACCCGGTGCACTGGGCGAGCCGCTGTACCAGGATGTTTGCACCGCCTATATGGAGCGCGCTCAAACGCCTAAAATCATTGGCGGACGCTACGGTCTGGGTTCCAAGGAATTTAACCCGGCCATGGTGCTGGCGGTTTATGAGAATATGAAATCCAGCAGCCCAAAAAACCACTTTACGGTGGGGATTCAAGACGATCTGACAAACACCTCTTTGGATGTCGGGGAATCGTTGGATGTGACACCGGAGGGCACCGTTCAATGTAAATTCTGGGGTATCGGTGCCGATGGAACGGTGGGGGCCAATAAAAGTGCCATTAAAATTATTGGTGACAATACCGATATGTATGCCCAGGCTTATTTTTCCTATGATTCCAAGAAATCAGGCGGCATCACCATTTCACATTTGCGGTTTGGCCACAATCCGATTCAATCTACCTACCTGATCGACACGGCAGATTACATCGCCTGCCACAAATCCAATTATGTCGACATCTACGATGTGCTCGAAGGCATCAAAGACGGCGGGACGTTTGTTCTTAATTCACACTGGTCGCCGGAGGAAATGGAAGCCAAACTGCCGGCTGAAATGCGGCGCACCATTGCCGCCAAAAAGCTCAAATTTTACAATATCAATGCGGAAGCCATTGCACGCGAGGCGGGCCTGGGCGGCCGCATCAACATGATCATGCAGACGGCCTTCTTTAAGCTGGCCAATGTAATTCCGGTGGATGACGCCATTGCTTATCTGAAAGACCAGATCAAAATGCTGTTTGAAAAAAAGAGCCAGAAGATTGTGGATATGAACTATGCCGCCGTTGACCAGACCCTGGACAATCTGGTGGAAATAGAATATCCCGCATCATGGGCAGACGCCTCTGAAGAAACCGCAGCGGGTAAGGATGAGCCCGATTTTGTCAAAAATGTGATGCGGCCGATTTTGGGTCAGCAGGGCGACAAGCTTCCAGTCAGCGTTTTTCAACCGGACGGCATCTTTCCGGTGGACACCTCCAAGTATGAAAAGCGGGGCGTGGCCATCAATGTGCCGGAATGGATTATGGAAAACTGCATCCAGTGTAACCAGTGTGCCATGGTGTGCCCGCATGCCAGCATTCGCCCGGTGCTGTTGACCGAAGCAGAGCTGGCCGAAGCCCCCGATGGCTTTGAGGCCAAAAAGGCGGTGGGCAAAGACCTGAAAGATTACTATTTCCGGATTCAGGTCGACACGCTCGATTGCATGGGCTGCGGCAACTGCGCTGATATTTGCCCGGCCAAAAAAACAGCCCTGGTCATGAAACCCCTGGAAACCCAGGAACCTCTCCAGGTCCCGTTTCATGAGTTCAGCGTGGAGCTGCCGGTGCATGATGATGTGGTCAGCAGAACCACGGTCAAAGGCAGCCAGTTTTGCCAGCCGCTGCTTGAGTTTTCCGGTGCCTGTGCCGGCTGCGGGGAGACACCTTACGCCAAACTGTTGACCCAGTTGTATGGCGAGCGAATGGTGATCGGAAATGCCACCGGCTGCAGCTCCATCTGGGGTGGCTCAGCGCCGGCGGTGCCTTATTGTGTCGACAAAGACGGTTTCGGTCCTACCTGGGGCAATTCGTTGTTTGAAGACCCGGCCGAGTTTACCTACGGCATGCTATTGGGTGCCTTGCAGCAACGCAGAAAAGCAGCCGACCTGGTGCAAGCGGCCCTAAATACCGATGTCAACAAGGACATTAAAGATGCCATGCAGGGCTGGCTGGACAATTTTAAAGATGCTGGAGGGTCCCGCAAATACGGCGATCAACTCAAAGCGCTACTCAGCAAACAGAACGGCAACAAACTTCTGGCTGAAATTGCTGAATATGCCCGACTGTTTACCAAAAAATCCTACTGGGTGTTTGCCGGTGACGGTGCCGCTTATGATATCGGTTTTGGCGGGATTGATCATGTCCTGGCCACCGGTGAAGACATCAATATTCTGGTGATGGACACTGAAGTGTATTCCAATACCGGGGGGCAATCCTCGAAAGCCACGCCCACCGGGTCGGTTGCCAAGTTTGCGGCTTCGGGCAAAAAGACGCCCAAAAAGGACATGGGCCAGATGATGATGTCTTACGGTTATGTATACGTGGCCAGCGTGGCCATGGGCGCCAACAAACAGCAGATGATGAAAGCCTTTTTGGAAGCTGAAAGCTATGATGGGCCTTCCATCATCCTGGCGTATTCACCCTGTATCAATCAGGGAATTTTGGCCGGTATGGGCAAAAGCCAGGAAGAACAAAAATTGGCGGTACAATCCGGCTACTGGCCCTTGTATCGATATAACCCGACCCTCAAGGATCAGGGCGAAAATCCGTTTATCCTGGATTCCAAAAAACCCGACGGCAGCCTGCGTCAATTTCTGGAAGGTGAAATCCGCTTTGCATCCCTGAAGCGAACCTTCCCAGATGAGGCCGATAGGCTGCATGCTGAACTGGAAGAACAGTTCAACACGCGCTATGCGGATCTGGCTCTGATGGCGGATCCAACCAGTGTGTGCCCGGAGCCGCCGGCTGAAGAATCGGAAGCTGCCAAATAAAAGTTCGCGGGGTAGGGCTGTTTGAAATTTTCACCACGAAGAACACGAAGAGGCACGAAGAATCATTATTGCCCTTTGTGAGCTTCGTGGTAAAACTAAAATGTATCGAATATAAAACACAGAGGCCGTTTGATTGCTCAAACGGCCTTTTGCTATGATGGTTAAGGAGAAATTTTAAAATTTCTCTTACCTGACCGACTGGTTTAACAGACGCCAGGCAGTAACGGTATTCAGATGTTTATGATTTGTCTCGACAGTGCGATTCGCAATAGGAGGGCTCTGTTTTACAGTCCCAGGTGCCGTCCTCTTTTTGGCGGCAATTTTCAGCAAAAAAATAGCATCTCTCAAGACAAATGCTCTCACTTTTTGACATTTTTTTGCTCATAAATTTATTCCTCTTAAGCGTTTACAAAACCCCTTAGGGGTACCATTATTAGATTAATCATTTGCCGGATATATGCAATAGGATATCCTCATCTGAAATCCACAGCTACCGTTAATATGCAAAGGCATCCGCCTTGCTCGGTTTGATAAAGGACTTGTTCATGCGCACACTCTTAATCCTATGCTTTCTCGTTCTGGCAGCCAGCCCATCCATGGCCTATGGCGACGAGCCGATTGAGGCCCTGCGAAAAGGTGTCCAGGAAGGCCTGCAAGTTCTGCAGGGTCCTAAATTTACGGATCAGGAATTAAAAGAAGCCCAACAGCAGAAATTACGTCTGATTTTAGAGCGACTCTTTGATTTCCACGAATTTTCCCGAAGGGTGCTGGCCTCAAACTGGAAAAATTTTACGCCCTCCCAAAGAAAGACTTTTATCGAGGTTTTTACCGAATTTTTAGGTAAATTTTATATGGGAAAATTACAGGAAAAATATAAAGATGAAAGACTTATTTTTGAGAGTCAGGAGTTCAAAACTCCCACGCGGGCGCTGGTTCATATCAGAGTCGTCTGGAAGGGTCAAAAAATTCCGATAGATCTTTTGATGATCAAACGCAAAGGACAGTGGCGGGTGTATGACATTCAGTTTTTGGGTGTTAGCGCGGTGCGCAACTATCGGGCCCAATTCAACTCACTGCTTCGCAAAGAAACACCGGACCAGGTCATCGAGCGTATGCGCCAGAGGATCAGAAAAATAGATTCGGAAAAGAAACCGGTTGAGTACCCACAAGCCCCCAAAGGTTGACTTGCGGTTTGCAAAATGAATATGATCTTCTCTGAAAGCCATTAAGTTGACAAGCGGTATGGTTCGTTATCTAGACACCAATCAGCAAGATAAACTTGAACAAAAGTTTTGCTTTGTGTCTTAGGGCCTTGGTGGCATATTTTCAAGATTATCAGGTTTAGAAACCAGGCAAATTGCCACCATTTTCACGTTCACTGAAATGAATAAAGCCACCAACATGGTCGAAAAAAAAACCGCCAATTTTGGAACATTCATTTTTAAAAGGCGCTTCTTTTTACTTCTGGTAATGATTTTCGCAATGCTGGTGGGCGTGCCTTTTATCGGGGACTACAGTGGTTTTCGTTTTGTTGTCGATCTTATCGTATCCGGCATCTTCGTGGCCGCCATGTATGCCATCAGTGATAAAAAATATAATTTGCTCTTGGCGCTTTTTTTGATCTTTCCGATGTTTGTGGACATGTGGGCCGATTATTTTACAAGCACTGCTAGGCCGTTAATTGTTTCTCAGATATGTGGCATCTTATTTTTAGGATTTGCCATTTTCCATATCGTCAACTTTATACTTAAACAAAAAGAAGTCACCCAGGAAGTCATTTATGCTTCTGTGGTCGTCTATTTGCTGATGGCCATGTTGTGGGCCAATATATATCAGTTGCTTGAAACCTTTGCGCCCGGTTCTTTTGAAATGCCGGGAGGCCAGATCCAAAACGACCGGATCCTTTTCTTATATTTCAGCCTTGTGACTATCACCACCCTGGGCTATGGTGATATGACACCCTTGACGGATCGGGCTGCCGGACTGGCCACGGTGGAGGCGCTGATCGGTCAAATCTATCTGGTGTTGATGGTGGCCTGGCTGGTGGGTCTGCATGTGTCAAAACAAACAAAATAAGGCTGGATCCTGCAGCATAGCATAATCATCTGCCCAAGTTTAAATATTTTATTTGCCTAAAAGGAATGCTTGAAATGAAAGCGTATGTGATTATGTTCCTGGTTGTCAGTTTGTTTGGTGCGTCTAGTGTTCTGGCCGATGAGTGCATCGAAGGCGATTGCGTTAACGGTCAGGGAACCCTGCTGACCAGCACCGGTCAAAAGTTTATTGGTCACTTTAAGGACGGCATGCGTCATGGTAAGGGTGTTTTCATTCTACCCGGTGGCCGCAAACTTGAAGGCACCTGGCAGGAAAATGAGATTGTAGAAGGTATCTACACCAAGCCGGATGGAACCCGTTATGACGGCCAATGGAAGTATCGCGAACGAAACGGTCGGGGTGAATTGACCTTTCCGGACGGCCGTCACTATGTCGGTGAATTTAAAAGCGACCAGCGCCATGGGAAAGGCACCCTCTGGTATCCGGATGGCCGCAAGTATGAAGGCGACTTTCAATTTGGCGAACGCACCGGGCAGGGGACCATGACCTATCCGGACGGGCGAAAATACAGCGGAGAATTCAAAAATGGTGAGTGGTCCGGCCAAGGGACACTTACCTATCCGGATGGCAAAACCGTCAGCGGTGAGTTCAAATACGGTGAATTTGTGGGAAATCGATAGGTCCAGGGCTCAGCGTTCAAAGGTTTCGCGTTTCAGGTTGCGGGTTAACCGTTTCGTGTAAGGCGTAGCGAGTTAATCGTAAGAAAAAACGGGATGATGTTGCCCGAATGCAGACCGGGCAGATCATCCCGTTTTATTATTTACCAATAACGAATAACAATTAACCTTTATACATGCTGCATTTTACAAAATGCAGCATTATGGCAGCCGATTCAGCCAGTCGGCATTGAGTAACCATCTCCTTTTCAACTCATCCAGCAGACCGGTGCTGTCGGCAATATCCAGATAGTTTTCAACCCAGTTGACCAGCAGAGGGTCACCGGCCGGCACTGCGATTCCGATCGGTTCATAGGTCAAAGTGGTCACAACCGACAATAATCCCTCACCCGGATAGCGGAATACTGACACCACCGCAATCGGATAATCCGCCACCATGGCATGGACTTTATCGTCGAGCACCATTTTGACGGCCTCGTCATAATCTTTGGCCTTAAACAATTGGGCTTCCGGCAGGGCGGTTTCGACAAAGGCCTGGCTGGTGGAGCCTTCCAAAGCGACCAGTTTGGTGTTTTTGGCGTCAATATCGTCAGCCTCATCGGCCAGTGCGATGGTCTTGACTTTGGTCATAAATGCTTTACCGGAGACAAAGTACGGCCCCACAAACGCCACCTTGAGGTTACGCCCGGGTGTAATCGTCATGTTGGATATAATCATATCGATTTTACCCGCCTCTAAGGCTGGCAGCAGTTCGGCAAAGGGCATCGTCTTTAGTTCGGCTTTGACCCCCATAGCCTTGGCCATGGCCCGCGCCAGATCGACTTCATAGCCCATCAGCTCGCCTTCTTTAGAGGTCATGTTCAAAGGCGGCATATTACCGGTCATTCCCACCGTTAGTGTGCCGCTTTTCTGGACACGGTCGATGACCGGTGTTGCCGAGGCATTAGCCTTGTTGCCATTGGTCTGAGCACAGCCAATCAACAGTGCCAATGATGCCAGCACAATTATCCATTTTTTCATCATCATTTTAGTCCTCCTTTTCATTTTTTAAGTTAGATGGTTTATTTTTGAATCATTTGCTTGTACGCGTTGATCAACCCGTTGGTTGAACTGTCATGGGTGTCCACCGGTTTAACATCTGCCAGCTCGGGCAATATTTTTTGTGCCAGCTGCTTGCCGAGCTCGACCCCCCATTGATCAAAGCTGAAAATATTCCAGATCACCCCCTGGACAAAGATTTTATGCTCATACATCGCAATTAAACTTCCCAGCACACCTGGGGTCAGTTTTCTGATCAAAATGGAGTTGGAAGGTCGATTGCCTTCAAATATCTTGTGGGGTAAAAGTTTGTTGATTTCTTTATCGGTTTTCCCCTCTGCTTTCAACTCTGCGATCACTTTTTCCCGGGTTTTGCCATTCAAAAGGGCTTCGGTCTGGGCGAAGAAATTCGATAGTAAAATTTGATGGTGGTCCCCCATGGGATTGTGGCTAATGGCCGGGGCCAGAAAATCGGCGGGGATCATTTTGGTGCCCTGATGAATTAACTGGTAAAAAGCGTGTTGACCATTGGTCCCCGGCTCACCCCAGATGATCGGTCCGGTCTGGTAATCCACTTTTTGTCCCGCGCGATCGGTTGATTTGCCGTTGCTTTCCATATTGCCCTGCTGGAAATAAGCCGGGAATCGGTGCAGGTATTGGTCATAGGGCAAAATGGCTTCGGTCTGGGCCCCGAAAAAATTATTATACCAGATGCCGATTAAAGCCAGAATCACCGGGATGTTTTGATCATAAGGCGCTGATTTAAAATGCTGATCCATATCATAAGCGCCCTGTAAAAGAGCCGTGAAGTTGTCGTATCCGATATAACAGGCGATCGATAAGCCGATGGCCGACCACAGCGAATAGCGTCCGCCCACCCAGTCCCAGAAAACAAACATGTTATCCTGATCAATGCCGAATTTTTCTACCGCAGCGCTGTTGGTTGAAATGGCCACAAAATGACGGGCGACATGCTGCAGATCCTGGGCGACTTCTAAAAACCAGCTCCGCGCGGAAAACGCGTTGGTCATGGTCTCTTGGGTGGTAAAGGTTTTGGAGGCAATCATAAAAAGGGTGGTTTGCGGGTTCAAGCTCTTGAGGGTCTCGGTGATGTGTGTGCCGTCGACGTTGGAAACAAAATGAACCCGCAGGTCTTTTTGCGCATACGGCCGCAAGGCCTCTGTGACCATCAGCGGTCCCAGGTCAGAGCCGCCAATACCGATGTTAACGATATCGGTTATTTTTTTGCCGGTATACCCCTGCCAATCGCCCGAGATGACGCGGGTGGAAAAGTTTTCGATCTGCAGCAGCACCGCATTGACCTGCGGCATCACATCCTGGCCGTCAACTTTAATCGGCGTGTCGTCCCTATTGCGCAAGGCCGTGTGCAGCACAGCCCGATTCTCAGTTTCATTAATTTTTTCTCCGGTAAACATGTTATCGATAGCCTTTTTAAGGTCACATTCTTCAGCCAGGGCTATGAAATTTTTGATCGTTTCTTGTGTGATCCTGTTTTTGGAGTAATCGACAAGGATATCGTTAAAGCGGATGGAAAATTTATCAAACCGACGAGGATCATCGGCAAAGAGATCACGCATGTGAAGGTCTTTGACTGTTTCGTAGTGGCGGCTTAGGTTTTGCCAGCTCTTGGTTGTTGTCGGATTCTTTTTGGCAAGCATGTTGACATCCCCTGGAAAAAACAATTTATATATAATAATACTACTTTTTGTTTTAACAAGTTGTTTTAGTTTCTTAAAATTGCGAACGGGCCATTTCGTTCTTACCATTATGTCTCAATGTGAATTTAACCACATTAATCATATTGCTCATGATGTTCTAACTATGGTTACGATCTCAAAAAATCGGAAAGTTCAAATTGCTGACGATGCCGAAGCCATGAGCAGAGCAGCAGCTAAAACACTCATCGAGCACATAGCGAAACAATTGCAGACAAAAGATGTATTTAGCATCGCCTTGTCGGGCGGCTCCACACCGCGCAAGCTATACGCCCTAATGGCCAATGATCCCGGGCTGCGCAAACAAGTTCCCTGGCAGCAGATCCATTTTTTCTGGGGTGATGAGCGCCATGTGCCAGCTGACCATCCGGACAGCAACTACCGTATGGCCTATGAAGCCCTGCTGTCAAAGGTGCCCATTCCGCCGGCCAACATTCACCGCATCCGTGCTGAGAACCCCGATGCCGATAAAGCAGCTCAAGAATATGCTCGCGACATGCGGCGGTTCTTTGGTATCGCCGGCAGCGAGCCGCCGCGCTTTAATTGTGTGCTGCTGGGGATGGGATCGGATGGCCACACCGCCTCACTCTTTCCCGGATCTCCAGCCCTTGGTGAACAAAATCGTCTGGTAATGGCCAATTGGGTAGAAAAATTCAATTCTTTCCGCATCACATTAACCTTACCGGTCATTAACAACGCAGATCTGATTCTGCTGCTGGTCAGTGGTGACCAGAAAGCAGAGACGCTCAAAGCGGTGCTGGCGGACGATTCTGATACGATTCGATTTCCCGTGCAATACCTACAGCCCAAGAATGGCGTATTGACCTGGTTGCTGGATCAACGAGCCGCCAGTCGACTGAAGTCAGATGCCTAAAAAATAAAATTTTCCAAAATTGCATACCATTCGGCAATTCAAGAAAAAATAGTCAGCGATGGCCCAAGACGCGGGTTTTATGAATCGCTCAGATCCAATATTTCCATACGGTTGTTCCGGTAGGGATGTTTTTCAGAAGGACCTTCGGTCATAACAATTAAGTTACCACTTTCTCCTACCAGGCTCAGGTAGTTGCGGGCCCATTGCTTCCAATCATCCGGGTGTTCGGCTTCACAAACCGGCTGAACGCCATATGAAAACAGCAGGTTCTGACAGGTTTTTCTTAGGCGGCTAATGGCTGTAATCCAGACCGGTAGTCTAAAGCGCGTAATCCTTCTGGCCGTCGCGCCGCTGCGGGTGGGTACGAGGACCGTCGGTGGTGTGATCCGTTTCAGAGCGGTATCAACACTTAAGGCGATCAAATCCTCTTTGCGGATGTTATCGTCTTGACGGCGCGATCGCAGCTGCCCTTCGATGGGGTTAAAGGCGCGATGCGGCTCAGTGGCTGCAGCAATCTTGGCCAGCATAGCCGTTGCATCCACTGGATATTCGCCCATGGCCGATTCGCCGGACAACATGACACAGTCGGTGCCGTCCAGGATGGCATTGGCCACATCGGTGGCTTCGGCCCTTGTAGGGCGGCGGCTATGGGTCATTGACTCCAGCATCTGGGTGGCGGTAATAACGGGTTTACCGGTCAGATTGGCTTTTTGCATGATCATCTTCTGGGCCACGGCGATTCTTTCGATAGGGATTTCAACACCCAGGTCTCCCCGGGCAATCATAACGCCGTCGGATGCTTCCAGAATATCATCGAGGTGATCTCGTGCGCTAATGCGCTCGAGTTTGGCGATAATAAACGGATCATGGCCGAGGTCTGTGGCGGCCTGGCGAACCGCGTGGATGTCCTGGCCCGTTTCCACAAAAGACTGGCTAACGGCATCGACACCATTTTCCATGGCAAATTTTAAACATTCATGATCACGTTCCGTAAAGGCGCTGATGCCCAGATCGATGTCGGGTAAATTAAGCCCTTTACGGGACCTGAGCTCACCACCGACAAGAACTTTACATTCGACCTCTTTGCCCGCTACATTCATAACCGCTATCTCGATCAAACCATCGTTTAAAAACAAATTGTCTCCGGTTTTGACCGCCTCGTGCAGTCGTGAAAAGCTAACAGACACACGGTTCTGGTTGCCGATGATGTCTTCGGTTGTCAGTGTAAAAAGATCATCGGGTGCCAATTCAATCGGCTCCTCTTCAAGTTCTCCGATACGCATTTTGGGGCCGGGCAAATCGGCCATGATGGCCACCTGTTTTTCAGCAGCTTTGGCCGCGGCCCGAATTTTTTGAATGGTTTCCGCGTGGCTTTCAAAATCGCCGTGGGAAAAGTTAAGCCGCGCGATATTCATGCCGGCGCGAATCATTCTCTCCAAAATCTCCGGGGAATCCGAAGCGGGTCCGATAGTACAAACAATTTTGGTTTTGTTAGCAGGGAAGGGCATTTGGTTTCCTCATATTTTTGATTTTAGATTTCGGATTTTGGATTTGCGACCTACCATCCAAAATCTAAAATCCAAATTCCAAAATCAAAGTTGGTTTAAGACAACTTAAGATATTCCATAATTCCAGACTGATACTTCGCTTCGAAGGCTTTGTCTATTTTTTGAATTGGATTGGCACCTAAAAATTCTAATAATTTGAACAATTCTTCTCGGCGTTGGTTTTCATCTGAAAGGCGCTTTAGACCGATGATCTCCTCTTCGATCTCAAAATACTTTAATTTGGCATCAAGCGGCAGTTGCCAGAAGAGCAAAAAGCCTCTCTCCGGAAAATCGACATCCAGCAATTTGTAGCAATACTGCATAAAATTTTTTTCCAGTCGCTCCCGGGTCTTGATCACTTTTTGCTTTTCAGATTCGATATCTGCCCGTTGAAACGGTTTGCCAAATACCTCAAAATACATTTTTATTTTGGGCTCGGTACCTGAGGGTCTTACCGTCACCCGCAGGCTGTTGGTGTCCGGGGTATTGGCCAGTCGGTACACCAGCATGTTACGGGCCGATGTGTCGGTTCGCGACAGATGCGGCTGCGGTTCACCGTCACGGCGGTCGATTTTATTTTCAACTTTGAAATTACCGATCGAATCAATCTGGGTGTCCCGCAAATGACTCATGATCATCAATATTTGCTCCATGCCCTTGGCACCCAGCAGCCTGATTTCAGTTAAGTAATTGTGGCAGTAACCGTAACGGGCATAGATATCCGCCAGATCATCCAAAAGCGTTTTGTCCTGTTTTTTAAGCTCAGCGGCATGTTCACCCAGCCAAATCGCAGCGCAGGCGGCATCTTTGTCCCGGGCATAATTGCCCATCAGATAACCATGGCTCTCTTCGGTACCCATTATGAAGTGATCGATTTGATCATCGGCCTCAATTTTATTCATAAGGTCGCCAATATATTTAAACCCCACCAGCAAATCACCGATACAGCGGATGCCGTTTTCAGCGGCAATTTTTTGAATCAACGATGTGGTCACATCGGTTTTGATGATAACATTTTCCGGGTTGAGGCGCCCCTGGGCTTTGTATTTTGAGATGGCATATTGCGAGAGGATAATACCGATTTCATTACCGCTCAAAAACCGCCAGTCGCCTTTGTGTTTAACCATTACACCGATGCGATCCGCATCCGGATCGGTGCTGAGCAAAATGTCGGCATCCACCTCTTGAGCAAACGGCAGCGAGTGGTCAAAGGATTCAACCACTTCCGGATTGGGTATGTTGAAGGTGACGTTTTCAAAAGCACCGCTTAAATGTGAGGTTGCCGGATCGAGGGTGACATCAAAATCCAGCTCTTTTAGGACCGGATAAACCGATGTCAGACCGGTTCCGTGCAAAGGGGAATAAACGATTTTTAAGTTGCGTTCGCTGGAAAGCGATACCGGGCGAACGGCCGCGTAATAGGCCTCATCAATTTCTTTTCCGACGATTTCGATGAGCCCCTTGTTTTTGGCAGCTTCAAAGGATAGGGTTTTGATTTTTTTGACATTGCCGGTAACTTCATCCACCAGGTTCTGATCATCAGGTGGTATCAGCTGACCGCCATACTGATCATAGACCTTTTTGCCGTTGTCGGTGGGCAGATTATGGCTGGCACTGAACATATCACCGGATATGGCATTCAGATGGCGAATGGTAAATGAGAGCTGGGGCGTGCTGCGCGTCTCGTCGTACATATACACCTTGATCTGGTTAGCCGTATATACTTCGGCGGCAGCGATTGCCAGCTTACGGCCATCCAAATCCATTACGGGATTGGGGGCCGAATCATCGTAGATGCCCTTTTGAACGTATTTTCTTACATCATAAGTCAGCACAACCCCTCGTTGTTTGGCGTCTTCACCGTACATGTTAATCAGGTACTGCGAATGGCCCTGGGCGGAGGCTTGAATGGTCCAGGTATTGATGCGGTTGGGACCAATGCCGACCAGACCCCGGCGACCGCCGGTGCCAAAAGGAATAATCTGGTAAAACGCATCCAGCAAAAAATTCCAGCGCTCGTTATCGATTAAATATTGAATCTGGGAAACATAATCGGCAAACATTGCATCGCTTAACCACATCTCCAGCCATTTGAGGGCGTCATCGACATAATTTTGAGAAATATCCAGGGTACTAAAGCCGTCTTTTGCTTTTGCCAACAGGGCGTTTATTGTCATGGTTTGTCTTCCTTTTTATTGTTCTTCTTGTAGCCATAGGTATTGATACGGATTTAGTTGAATGCCTGCACTGTCTATTTTATCGCCGGTGATTAAATCCACCATCGTTCCTGGGGCTGTTTTTGCGGGCAGGGAAATCGAAATGGATTCAGATGATATGTTGGTAAGGGCAACAATTATTTGATCCCGGCTGCTGCGTTTGATCCCAAAAATTTTGGGATCAATTTCTAAGATTTCAAAATCGGCATTGGGGTGAAAGGCGCTTTGTTGTTTGCGCTTCTTGATTAAATTCAGATAGGGAAAAAAGACCCGGGAGCGAAAGGATTGCGGGTCATTTAACTCGGCCATAAGCTCTTCAACCTGGAGCTTTTCGCGATTTATCGTGCGGGCACGCCCGGTCTCTTTGACACCCTCTACCCAGTTGCGCGATCCCAGCAGACTATGGATATAGGTAGCCGGCACGCCCGGCAGGGCATATTGAATGGATTGGGAAGCCAAAAACTTATCGGCATCGGTCGAGGCCTTGTCACCCAGAATCGCGTCTACATAGGTAATGTTGAGTTCATAGGGGCTATCGGATCCGTCAGGATTGCGTTTGTAGGAAACCTGACCCTCATTGGATTTTGCAATTTCAGCAAGGTTTTCGATTTTATTCGGCTCCAGGATGCCTTCCAGCGGGCGCACACCAATTCCATCATGGGAGGCGGTAAAATTAAAAAACGTGTTATCCTTTGATCGTAGAAGAAGCCCTTTGGCCCACTCAGAAAGGATGGTGGCATCTTCGCTGACGAAGGTATGAAAAAGCAGCGGCGGCAGCGTAAAATTATAGACCATCTGGGCTTCATCGCGGCCGTCACCAAAGTAGCTGATATTTTCATCATGCGGGACGTTGGTTTCGGTTAAAATGATCACATCCGGCGCCACCAGGTCTAAAACCGCCCGAAACAACTTGACCATATCATGGGTTTGAGACAGGTGAATGCAGTTGGTGCCGATTTCCTTCCATAGATACGCAATGGCATCGAGCCTTAAGATAGTGGCGCCTTGATCGGCATAAAACAACAACACATCGATCATTTTTTCAAGAACATCCAGGCTCCTGAAATTAAAATCGATTTGGTCGGCACTGAATGTGGTCCATAAATGTACCGTTTTACCATCTTTCTTTTTATACTCTGATAAAAGCGGCAAAGATCGCGGCCGGGTAACCATGGTTAGATCGATGGTGGGATCCATTTCAATGGCAAATTCTTCAAATCCGTTTTGGCCTTCCAGGTAGTTTTGAAACCACTGCCCTTTTGAGGAGAAGTGGTTGACCACGTAATCAAACATCAGCTCAAAATCCTGACCGATGGCTGCCACCTCCTGCCAGGTACCCAGTTCGGGGTCGATTTTAAAAAAGTCCATAACCGAAAAGCCGTCATCGGAAGAGTAGGGAAAAAAAGGCAAAAAATGAATATTGGAAATGGCGCCCTTCAAGTATTGATTCGCAAATGCATGCAACGTGGCCAGAGGAGCTTCTCCCTCCTTTTTAAGAGAGTCGCCGTAAGTGATCAGAACCACATCTTCCTGGGAAAAATAGCTATCCTTTCGGCGGTTTTGAACGGCATACTTTTCAATGATGGGCGTAATTTGCTCCAGAGCCAGCTTACCGGTCTGTTCCCCGTATATCTGGTTCAGTAGACGTTTTACTTTTTCCATGCGTTCACCTCTATACGACATAAATTTTCATGCAAAATTAGCATGTATCCGGCGCCAGCCAACCATGATCGATCATATAATTTCTGAGTCCCTGATAAAGGACCGAGTAGGAAAAATACTTTTTGGCCAGCTCATAGTCATGATCGACCATTTCCTGGCGAAGTTGCGGATTATCGAGAACCGCCTTGGTCTGCTCAACGGCTTTATCGGTCACATATCCGTCAATTTCAATCACCTTAAACCCCTTGGGTTTGATATCTTTGAGATAAATTGAATATGTGTTGACCACAATGGGTTTTTTAAAATACAGCGTTTCCAAAAAGGCGTTACCAAAACCCTCAAACGTCGAAGGATAAGTGACCAGATCCGCATAGGGGTAGATGTCCTCCAGGGTGTAAATTTTGCGGCCGTCCGGTGTGGTCCCTCTTTCCTCATTGATGATGTCGTCCACGAATATCGTGTTGACGTTCATTAGCTTGGAGTAATCTTTCAGCCGGTTCTCATAGTCCCAGCCCTCATCTCCGGAGGCATGCGAGATCACCAGTTTGGCCTTGCGGCCCAGTCTATGTACCAATTCAATGGCGTGCTCGATTCCTTTGCGCTGAACCACCCGGGTGGGCTGCAGAATCAAGAGCTCATCGTCCTCAATACCCAAAGCCTGCCGGACATCAAATGTATACTCATCCGGCGGTGGCGGTGGATTGTCAAAATCCATCACATTATGGACCACATGAGCGGATATACCGGTGCGTAAACTCAGCTGCGAGTCGGCAACCGAATTGATGACCACATGCTCGATGGAGGGCAGCACCGGCGGAAATGCCATTCTTAAATAATCCGAGACGGAATTGACCATAAAACGGTCCCGTTCCCAATAAAAATCATGATGATGCGCGATGGTGGGGATGCTGGTCTCAGCAATATATTCCGTTATCGCAATTCCCAGGGGAATATTCATTGGAATGGTCAGGGCGTTTTGAGGAATAATCAGATCGATGTCGAATTTTTTGACAAATTCATACAGGTGGTCTTTGATATGGATGGCCAGTTGATAGATTCTTTTGGAGAGCGCGCGGTCCCTGACAGTGACGCCAAAAGAGTTGTCATGAATTTTCCTTATTTCCGGATGGGTAAAATGGGCTTCTTCAACCAGATAGGATCGCTCCGGCGGCCGGTCCAACTCACCGGCAAAATAATAGCTTGTCCAGCCAAACTTTTTAAATACGTCTGCCCATTTTTCAAGCTCCAGCGATACACCATCGGTACCGGCAATGCGCGTGGAAATAAAACCGACATTGTTGACATGGTCTCCAGTCTTTGCAATCACCATCAGCCCCTCCCTTCTGCTTTCTACTGAACATTCTTTATCGAATATCTTTTGAAATAATTTTGAAACTGATTCTAAAACGGCGTGCTTTGTTTGATGGCAAGGCTTGAGCCGGTTCAAAAGCGGAGCGTACACAATAGTACGCGAGCATTTAGGACCGGTTTATAACACCGCCAGCGGGCAAAGCACACCGTTTTAGTCCAGTTTCATGCTTTGTTTGCGCTACCCAGCACATTTTCATTCTTATATTTGATCATTTTAATCAGCGCGTCCCTTGCCGGTCCCAGGTATTTGCGGGGATCGAACTCAGCCGGATTTTCGGCAAACACCTTGCGGATGGCCGCGGTCATGGCCAGTCGACCGTCGCTGTCGATATTAATTTTGCAGACCGCAGAGCCGGCCGCTTTTCGCAACTGCTCTTCGGGAATGCCGACAGCGTCTTCCATTTTACCGCCGAACCTGTTAATCATCTTCACATATTCGGGTTCCACGGATGAGGCCCCATGCAACACAATCGGAAAACCCGGGACCCGTTTTTCGATCTCTTCCAGAATATCAAATCGAAGCGGTGGCACTTCTTCTCCTGGTTTGACTTTAAACTTGTGCGCACCATGGGATGTGCCGATGGAAATCGCCAGGCTGTCAACGCCGGTTTTTTCTACGAATTCTTCGACCTCTTCCGGTTTGGTATAATGTGAAACTTCATGTGAGACTTCATCTTCCACCCCGGCGAGTACCCCCAGCTCGCCTTCCACGGTAATATCGCGCTCATGGGCATACTCAACCACCTGTCGGGTGAGCGCTGCGTTTTCATCAAAAGGGTGATGCGAGCCGTCGAGCATCACCGAAGAAAAGCCGGTATCAATGCACGCTTTGGCCAATTCAAAGGAGTTGCCATGATCCAGATGCAGGGCGATGGGGATTTGCGCGCCCAGCGCTTTGGCCATCTGGACCGCCCCGGTGGCCATGTACGGCAAAAAGGTGGCATCGGCATACTTGCGGGCGCTGCCGGACACCTGTAAAATCACCGGCGATTTGGATTCCGCGCACCCGATGATGATGCCCTGCAATTGCTCCATATTGTTAAAGTTATAGGCTGGGATGGCATAACGGCCTTCCATGGCCTTTTTGAACATGTCGCGGGTGTTCACCAGCCCCAGGTCTTTGTAGTTGATCATATCCGTCATGTGTAAACCTCCTGGCAGTCGTCGGCCGTTATCTGAAGTTTTTATTCTCTCGCAAAGGCACGAAGAGACTTTTGGTAATTTATAGTTCAAAGATCTTTGCGATCTTGGCGGCTTTGCGTGAGCTATAGAATAAAATTGGATTGTTTCCGCTTAATATCTGTAGATTATTTTAGGCATTTTAAATCATTTATCCGTCAACGCTGCCACGCCCGGCAAAACCTTACCTTCCATGAATTCCAGTGACGCGCCGCCGCCGGTGGACACATGGGAGACCTTGTCGGCCACACCGGCCAGATCGATGGCTGCAGCAGAATCGCCGCCGCCGATGACCGTAGTGGCGCCGCTGGCGGTGGCCTCTGCCAGGGCATGGGCGATGGCAAATGTGCCTTTGGCAGTATCTTCAATTTCAAAAACCCCCATGGGGCCGTTCCAGACTATGGTTTTGGCAGCACTGATAATGTCGCGAAATTTTTCGATTGACTGCGGGCCTATATCCAAACTGTAAGTATCGGCGGGAATAGCATCTGCGGCAACCTCCTTCAGGGGGCCGACCTGGCGTTTATCAAAATCAAACGTATCCGAAACCCGGCAGTCAACCGGCAGAATGAGCTTATCGCCGCCCTGGGCCAGCAGCTCCTTTGCCAGCTCAATTTTATCTTCCTCCAGCAGTGATTTGCCGATTTCTTTTTCCTGGGCTTTAAAGAAGGTGTAGGTCATCCCGCCGCCGATAATGATATGGTCCACCCGGGGCAGCAGATTGGAGATAATATCGATTTTACCCGATATCTTGGCGCCGCCCAAAATAGCAACAAAGGGTTTGTCCGGATTTTCCAGGACGCGGCTTAGATAATCGAGTTCCTTCATCAATAAATAACCGGCCGCGCATTGATCGATATGATGGGTGACGCCTTCAGTGGATGCATGGGCCCTGTGGGCGGTGCCAAAGGCATCATTGACATAAACATCGCCAAGCTTGGCCAACTGGGCGGCAAAATCCGCATCGCTATCTGTCTCTTGTTTATAGTAGCGAAGGTTTTCGAGCAAAAGGATATCGCCCTCGTTGAGGGCCTCAACCGCGTCTTGGACCTCGGGACCGATACAGTCATCGACAAATTTTGTTTTTCTGCCTAGCAG
Source organism: Desulfobacterales bacterium (assembly GCA_030066985.1). Classification (NCBI taxonomy): domain Bacteria; kingdom Pseudomonadati; phylum Thermodesulfobacteriota; class Desulfobacteria; order Desulfobacterales; species Desulfobacterales bacterium. The sequence goes on along the minus strand of JASJAN010000003.1, from coordinate 102,814 downwards.
GGCATTCAGAACCGTTTCGCAAGGCTGCAACGACATCTCCGGCACACGCTGGCCCTTGGGTCTGCCCAGATGAGACATTAAAATCAGTTTGCCGCCGTTATTGGTAATGTATTTAATCGAGGGTAGGGCGGCCCGAATGCGTTTATCGTTGGCCACCCGAGTGTCTTCCAAGGGGACATTGAAATCCACCCGCATCAAAACACGTTTGCCCCTAAGATCCAAATCCTCAATGGTCAACTTGTCCATCTCCATCTCCCGCGTTTGTTTGAATAAAATTCACCGCAAAGAAGCACAAAGAAACCAGAAGATACACCAAATATTAAATAAAAAATTTTTAGTATTGCGCTTCGTGTCCTTCGTGCGCTTTGTGGTAAAAACATCGCTTTTTTCATCACCACGAAGAACACAAAGAAGCACGAAGACAGTTTTATGAGAACGTTGCCAGCATGCCGATCAGATCCACCACACGATTCGAATAGCCCCACTCATTGTCGTACCAGGAAACAATGCGGGCATAGCCGTCTTCCTCGGAGCTGGTCGAGAGGGCATCAAAGATGCTTGAATGGGTGTTGCCGATGATATCGCTGGAGACCAAAGGTGCCTCACTGTATTCGACGACGGCCTTCATGGGGCCGGCTGCGGCTTCGCGAACGGCGGTATTTATTTCATCGCGCGACGCTTTTTTGCCCAGTCTGACGGCCAGATCCACAATCGAGCCGTCCGGCACCGGAACACGCATGGCCAATCCATCCAGTTTGCCTTTCAGTTGCGGCAGTACCTTGCCGACCGCGACGGCTGCACCGGTGGTTGTCGGGATGATATTTTCACCGGCCGCCCGGCTGCGGCGAAAATCCTTATGAGGGACATCCGCCAAGCGCTGGTCATTGGTGTAGGCGTGCACCGTGGTGATGTAGCCTTCTTCAATGCCAAACGTCTCATCCAGGATTTTAGCGATGGGGGCCAGACAATTGGTGGTGCAGGAAGCGTTGGATACAATGCGATGCTCCGGTTTGAGTTCATCATCGTTGACACCGAGCACGATGGTGGCGTCTATTTCTTCCTTTGCGGGCACCGTTAAAATCACCTTCTGCGCCCCGGCGGCCATATGTTTTTCGAGTGGTTCGCGATGGCGGAACACACCGGTGGATTCAATCACAAATTGGGCACCTAAATCCTTCCAGGGAATATTGGTCGGATCGCGATGCTCAGTCATCGCCACGCGCTGATTATCAACGGTCATGGCGTCTGCTTCCGCACTAACCGCCTTATCAAAAATGCCCATGACGGTGTCATATTTGAGGAGGTACGCCAGCTGTTCGTTGTCAAACAGGTCATTGATCGCCACGACTTCCATGTCATCGCGATCACTGATGATTCGAAATACACTTCGGCCGATACGGCCGAAACCGTTTATGCCAACTTGAATCGTCATTATGCGGCCTCCTTGTCTATTTCTACAAATTTTTTAATTAAATCAATCACTCGATGGGCATACCCAAAGCCGTTATCATACCAGGCCAGGGTTTTAGAAACATTTTCTTTCTGGACCATGGTGGCCATGGAATCAAAAGTGCTGGAGTAGGTGCTGCGAATAATATCACTGGAGACAATCGGATCATCTTCATAGTTCAAAATTCCCCGCCATTTGTCCGATGCGGCCGCGGTTCGAATGACCTCGTTTATCGCCACCTCCGTGACCTTTTTCTCGTGCCAGCACACCAGGTCCACAACCGATCCGTTGGGGACCGGAACGTTCATCGAGGCACCGGTTAATCGTCCGGCCATAGCCGGTATCAGCTCGGTAACCACCTGGGCGGCATTGGTTTCCTGGGGAATGATATTTTCGGCCGCCGCGCGCCCGCGGCGTTTATCTTCGGAAGGCACATCCGCCAGACGTTGTTGATTGGTATAGGCATGAACCGTACTCAGAAAAGCGCGCTGAATGCCAAAGGCATCATTAAGGATCTTAAGCACCGGTGCGGCGCAATGGGCCGTACAGGACCCATTGGAAACAATTTTGTGTTCTGCTTTCAGCTGATCATCGTTGACCCCCATAACTACGGTAATATCCGGTGGTGTTTTCTGGGGCACGCACAGAATCACACGTTTGGCGCCCTGCTTCAGGTGCTTTTCAAAGTCTTCCCGGGTGCGATACTGGGCGGTGGCCTCAATGACCACATCCACACCCAGATCTCCCCAGGGCACATCGCCAGGCTCTGCTTCAGAAAGCATGGGGATCTGACGGCCGACCACATACAGATTATTGTCCTTGATACTGACCTCATCGGGGAAGGGCCCCAGAATCGTATCGAAACGCAAGAGGTATTCCAGAGCCTTATGATCGGCTATATCGCTGATGGCGGCGATTTTAATGTCTTCGCTCTGGTAAAGAATCCGAAAGAGATTTCTTCCGATTCTGCCAAAGCCCATTAGGCCGATTGTTGTTGCCATACGTCACCTCCCTGCTGTCAACATTAGACGTTTTGAGGGTTATGTTGAAATGTCAAGAATACTGGGTGTGTAGTCCTCCGGCGGTTTAAAACCCAAAAGCGTCAGACAGGTAGCCGCCAGGCTGCTGATGCCCAGATCTTTGTGTTTCGATAGCGCCATTTTGATATTGCCGTCAGGCGCATACACGTAAGCAAACACCGGATTGAGCGAATGCGCCGTGCGCGGCTTGGGCTTTCCGGTCTTTTCATCATAGATGACTTCGCCGGTTTCATAATCGCATTCATACATATCATCTGAATTTCCGTGGTCTGCTGAGACCACTAAAATGCCATTGGCTTTTTTTACCGCCCTGACGAGCCGGGCCAGGCACAAGTCGACGGTCTCAACTGCGATCTCAACAGCCTGGGGAATACCGGTATGACCGACCATATCACCGTTGGCATAGTTGAGTCGGATAAAACGGTAGTTGTTGTCCAAAATAGCCTCGGCGACTTTATCGGTGATCTCGGCTGCTTTCATCCAGGGCCTTTGCTCAAAGGGAACGATGTCGGATGGCACCTCGATGTACTCCTCCATTGAGTCGTCAAACTTGCCGGAACGGTTGCCGTTAAAAAAATAGGTCACATGGCCGAATTTCTGGGTTTCACTGATGGCCAGCTGTTTGACACCCGCTCTGGCAAGATATTCGCCAACCGTACGATCGATACCGGGTGGATTGACAAGGTATTTTTTGGGTATGAGCGCATCACCATCATATTGCATCATGCCGGCATATTTGACATTGAGTTTGGGTCCCCGGGAAAATTTGTCAAAGTCATCGTCTTCAAAAGCCATGCTGATCTCGATGGCCCGGTCACCCCGGAAATTAAAAAAAATAACGCTATCATTTTCCGCAATAGGCCCCAGTGGTGCATTGTTGCGGGCAATCACAAATGGCGGCAGATCCTGATCGATGACATCCGGATTTTCGCTGCGCAATGCCTCGATGGCTTCACGGGCAGAGCTAAATGTGCGGCCCTCACCCAGGACATGGGTTTTCCAGCCGCGTTCGACCATGCCCCAATTGGCCTGGTAGCGGTCCATGGTGATTTGCATGCGTCCACCACCTGATGCGATCGCATATTCGATGTCGCTGTCCCTTGCCAGCGCAGACAAGAACCCTTCTAGTCGATCGACGTATTCCAGGGCCGAGGTGGGCGGCACATCGCGTCCATCCAACAGAATATGAACAGCGGCTTTTTTCACACCCTGGTTCTTGGCTTCTGTGAGCATGGCCTCCAGGTGATCGATATGACTGTGCACGTTACCGTCTGAGAAAAGGCCGATAAAATGCAGTCTGGACTTATGCTGCAGCACGTTTTCGATGAGCTCTTTCCAGACAGCACCTTCAAACAGCGAGCGGCTTTCAATGGATTCATTCACCAGACTGGCGCCCTGGGCGAAAACGCGTCCGCAGCCAATGGCGTTGTGACCAATCTCACTGTTGCCCATATCCGCATCCGAGGGCATGCCCACGGCCGTGCCATGGGCCTTGAGTTTGGCAGACAGGGCATTATTAGCCAGCCAGTCCAGGGTGGGGGTGTTGGCCCGGCTGACTACATCACCTTCGGCACAGGTGCCAATGCCGACGCCATCTAATATCGCCAGGACTACCGGCCCTTCGGGCCCATTGAAATGTTTTGACTTTTTGAGTGGTTGCATCTTTTTCTCTTTTTCTTTCAATAGCTGTTAGTGCTGGGCTTTACCCCCTCAACGAAATACAAAGAAAATAAACCACACGATAGCAATGGGCAACAGCGCACCGGCCAGGATGCCGCCAGCGAGACCTCATTGTTAAAATATTTCTTCAGATTCGATACTCCGGTTGGGCTGCAGTTAAGACGCCGGCTGAGAAGAGTATTGCACTCAAACAGATCGAAAGCACAATTGTAGCTGGATCCCATCTGCCCTTCATTGGCATTCTGCTTTAGAGCTGAAGTTCAGCAGCGGCAGCTTCTAATACCTTAGCGCCTCTTTCAAATCCGTGGTTCTCATCATTTGAAGTCATCGATTGACTGGTGGTTTCAATTGCCATAGCTTTAAGTGCCCCAGGCCGGGAGTTATTTTTTCGCATTGGAACGACCGAGCTTATGATAGACCAGATCTCCTTATTTGTTTGCCTGCACAGCATGATCGGTATCTTTGCCATCTTCTTCGGTCCCTAAATGTGTAGTCGCTCGTTTCAATAGGAAATAACTTGCAGAAAGAGTGATCATAAGCGCAGCTATGCCTAGCAGTATCTCATATGATATTGTGTAATAGTCAATAACGATGATCTTTCTCGCTACCGCAATTATGGCAACCAGAACAACCACCTCAACATGAATAACATCTTTTTCTAAGTACATTTTGATGCTTTCAACTAACTCCAGACCGATCAAGACCATGAGAAAAAAGGAGAATACCGTCAGCATCTCCTTTACGTCCAGGAGAAACCTTGGAGGCTCTATAAGCTGTTGAACCAGGATGACCGCAAGTTCGATAGTTGAAGCCAACAAGGCGATCATCATCATCAAAAGCAGGGTCAGAACGACGAAATACTCGAATTTGTATACAATACTTTTCATCATAACCTCTGATCTCCTTTACCCCATAGTAAAGTGATCTTACGGGCGTTGCCCTTTGTTTAAAGCAACATTGTTCAGCGCTTTATAGATGCGCTTCAACTTTCTGCATGCCTTTCTTCAATACGACTTCTGAAACAACGTCATTTTTTTGCTTTGAGCTATCAGAAACTAAGTTCGGCGGCGGCTTTTTTAAGTATCTCAGCGCTTTTTTCAAGGGCTTCTGTTTCCTCGTTTGAAAGCACTGGCTGAATGGTGGTTTCAATCCCGTTGGCTTTCAGCACCCGGGGTAGAGAAAGGCTGACACCCCCGAAACCGTCGACGTTTGAAAGGGTCATTACGGCACCTTCATCGTCTTCGATGGCTCTGGCAATTCTAGCGATGCCGGCGCCGATGCCGTAGTAGGTGGCGCCTTTACCCTCGATGATTCGATAGGCGGCGTTACGCACACCATCGTCTATTCTAGATTTAATTTCCTGTGTTATCGGCCGGTCGATTTGAGCTGCAAATTTCTCAACCGGCACCCCGCCGACTTTACCACTGGACCAGGCCAGCACTTCGGAATCACCGTGCTCACCCAGTACATAAGCGTGGACCGAATGCGGCGAGACTCCAAGATGTTCAGCCAGCAAGGTCCGGAAACGGGCCGTGTCTAAAATGGTGCCGGAACCGATAACGCGTTGGGCCGGGAGGCCGGAAATGTGGCTTACCACCTGGGTCATTATATCCACCGGGTTGGAGACAATCAGCAAGATCGTCTCCGGTGAATATTCGAGAACCCGGGGAACCACATCCCGAAAAACCTTTACGTTGCGCTGCAACAGCTGCAAGCGCGTTTCCCCTGGTTTTTGAGCAACCCCGCAGGCCAGCACCACCAGCTCGGCATTTTTTAAGCTGGTGTAATCGCCCCCTGCCACCCGAATCGGTTCGCTGAAAGGTGTGGCGTGCAGGATATCTTCGGCATGGGCTTTGGCAAGGTCAGCGTTCAGATCGACCATTATCAACTCGTTGGCTTTGCCTTCAAGCGCTATGGCAAAGGCCCCTGAGCTGCCGACAAAACCACAACCAACAATTCCAACCTTCATGAGCATGTCCTCTCTGACGGCTCGGTAATGGGGCTAACCTTTTTCTTAGCGGGTGTTTGTTTAAGAAATGTTAAAGACAAGTACTTGATTTTAAATTTGAAACATAGGGTAAAATAAGCCCCAAGTGTCAATCGTCAAGTTTAGACTGACGGCAAAAATTTGATACATCTTAGTTATCTGGCGGGCGTGCTCTCGGCACGGTTAAACATTAAAAAGAGCATAAATTTTGTTTGGAATTTACCTTTTATAAGTATCGAAGTACGGCAATAGGGATTTGCAGTGCTTCGCGTCTTAAGCCAATTAGAAGTAAACGTCAGGATTTTCCCACAGATCCCCGTCTAAAACGGATACTTTTTTTTACTGCTGGATGCAAGAATTATCTTCTTTTTATGATGGTGCCTTTGATTGACTTGATCCTGATTGAACTTGGTTTAGATACAATTCCATCCCCCGATGTGATTTGGGCCTTGCGGTTCCAATTTGCGTTATGGCATTTTTTCAATATAGACACTAATGAATAAAATCAATTATTTCGTACTGATACATCTGTCAGGCAATTCTGAATGGTTGGTCCTTCAATTAGGTCACTAAGTTGAGCATGGATAATCATTTACCCCTAAACGCCATATATTTATCCTAAATTTAGTGCACAACCATCACGTTAGATACTAAGGAATTCGATACATGAATCGTGTCACGCGAGATTTCTGATTAGTTAAATTTAGAGCTACAAAGGGACCCGGGCTCACTATGATCGGGGTTCATGCCCGCAGGACTCTGCCTGGTTCTTGATGGCGAGCATTAATTGTTGTGTGAGGCGATGGAGGCGTTTGGGGATAAAGATGAGCTTGCTGAGCCACAGCAACGGACCCCGAAAGGACTCACTGCTGGTCAAGCGCACAGCACCCTCTTTTTCTTCAAAGATGAAGCTGTGCACGGCCTGAACGCCAAAGCGGCGTCCTTCCCAGATGACTTCTTTGCCGGGGTCGCATTTGGTTATGGTTGGCATGACCTTGATCGGTAGGTAATAAGGCCGCATTTGGAAGGTGAAACACGTATTTTCGGCCATGCTGTCGCCGGAGATGATACTGCAATTTTCGATGACGTTATTCCAGCTTTTCCAATCTTCCATGGTCGAAAAAACGCGCCAGACCACCGGCAGCGGCGCTTTGATATCAATGCTTTCTTCGATGATCATGATGGTCTCTCATTTGAATACTGAACAGTCTTAAGAGTGTCTTGGATACAGTTGGATGCTCAAAAGGCGATTCAAAGCCGATCATGGACCCAGATTATTTGATGAACCATATAGATCAATTGATAACTATTCCTGACGCGTTGTCAATTATCTCTCCATGGTATTCGGCATATGCAAGTCATCTTTTTAATGTGTTAAGGCGTGCAGGGACATTTAAGGTGAGCTGCCACTGGTGATAGAATCTTTTAGCATTTCGCCGCCAATGACGAATTTAAGTCATTTTGGGTCATCATTAGGCGCTTTTGTTCAAAATCAGCGGTAAGTATACTTAATAGCGATGCTGGATTTAATAATTGTCTAATGCATTTTATCCTTGCACTGGTTTAATTTTATGGTAAAAAGGTCAGAATACTTAAACCATTTGAATTAATGGTGGAAGTTACAAACCCTGAATAGCGTTCTGGCTATCGGATCATTTCTTTCGGTTTAGGGGGGAACCAATCATATGGCTGCAGAAAATTCAAGCGATCAAAATCCGTCCGAAGAGGTCGCCTTATCAAAACCCGGCAACCCGTTTACCTGGCTTTTTCATCCGTTTGGCGCCCGCGCCATGCGTATCAATGGCAATCTGGGGGCCATCGCCATCTTTTTTGCCCGTGCCTTTATCCTGATTTTTAACCCCAAGCAGTTTTCCGCTATTGTCCAGCAGATATACTTCATCGGGGCCAAGTCCGCCCAGATCTGTATGCTGGTGGGCTTCTTTACCGGTATGGTCCTGGGCCTGCAGCTTTACTTTGTGCTGATTAAATTCGGTTCGGTGGGGGTGCTGGGCACGGCTGTGGCACTTTCATTGATCAGAGAATTGGGACCGGTTCTGACCGCCATTATGATTACGGCGCGGGCCGGTTCGGCTATGACCGCAGAGATCGGCATCCAGCGTATTTCCGAACAGATCGATGCCCTGTCCACCATGCGCATCGATCCGGTGGGATTTTTGATCAGCCCGCGGATTGCGGCAGCGATCATCAGCTTCCCCATTTTAACCACCTTTTTCAATTGGATCGGGATTATCGGTGGCTGGGTCAGCGGCTCTCTGCTGCTGGGAGTGAATTCCGGGGCCTATTTTTACCGGGTGGTTTCCAGCACCGAGCTGGACGACATCACCGGTGGACTGGTCAAGTCTTTGGTCTTTGGCCTTCTGGTGGTCACCATCTGCTGCTTTCAGGGATTTTACACCCATATGCGCACCGACAGCTTCGGCGCGCGCAGTGTCAGCTTGTCGACCACGTCGGCGGTGGTGCTCTCATGCGTGATGATCCTGGTCTCGGATTATGTCGTCACCGCTTTCATTATGTCCTAACCGTTTTCATCTTTTAGAGGCAAATTATGGAAAAACAACCGATCATCGAATTTAAGGGCATCACCAAAAGCTTCGGCGAGCGCACCATTCTGAATAAGGTCGATTTTCAAATCTATGAGGGCGAGGTGACGACTCTGATCGGATTGAGCGGCACCGGCAAAAGCGTGACCCTCAAGCACATTATTGGGTTGCTCAAACCCGATGAGGGTAAAATTTTGTACAAGGGTAAACCCATCGATGAAATGACCAAAAAAGAGTGGAATGAATATATCGGTCAGATCAGCTATATGTTTCAAAACAACGCTCTTTTTGATTCGATGACCATCGTTGAAAATGTATCTCTTCCGCTGCGCCAGACCACCAAGATGAATAAAAAGGAAATTGCGGAAAAAGCCATGGCGGCCATCGAGCAGACCGAACTGACCGAAGTCTATGATAAATATCCGTCAGAGCTGTCGGGCGGCATGCAAAAGCGGGCCGCTTTGGCCCGGGCGCTGGTCACCGATCCGTCCCTGGTTCTTTTTGATGAGCCCACCACCGGCCAGGATCCCATCCGCAAAAATGCCATTTTGGGTATGGTGGCCGAATACCAAAGCCGGTTTAAATTTACTGCCCTTTTGATCAGCCACGAAATACCGGATGTCTATTTTATTTCCAACCGCATCCTGGCGCTTTATGGCAAAAAAATTGTGTTCCAGGGCCCGCCGGATGAATTCGAGGAGTTTGAACACCCCTTCCGCGAAGAAATCTTGACCAGTCTTGAAAGTCTGCAGGAAGACATCACCGGCCTGTACTCCAAGCGCCACTTTAAGGTCCGTTACCAAACCGATTTAAGCAAGCGCAATCCGGATGCCATGTATGCTGTGGCGGCCTTTGCGGTGGATGACCTGGATACCATCATCGAGCATATGGGACATGACGCTGCCCAGGAGATCATCCGGGCGCTGGGCTCCTATATTAACAAACACTTTGGTGCTGTTGGCGGGTTTTCCAGCCGGCAGACCATTAATGAATATGCCACCGTGCTGCCCTATTCGGACCTGGATGAGGCCGAGCGCATCATGGCGGATTTCAAAAAGGATTTTCGGGATCATGGTTTGCCCGACATCAAAACCCTGGATAAGGGCGAAAAACCCGGCGAAGGTTTTTTTGAGTTCAGTATTCAAGCCGGCCTGGCCCAGGGCAAGCCTCAGATCGAAATCGAATCGGTAATGGAATTTGCGCGTTTTAATCAAACGCCAATTGCACGTTTTCAATGTGAACGCGGAGGTAAGACGCAATGAAAAAGTATGCCCAGGAGACAGTTGTTGGAATTTTTGTGGTTATCGGCCTATTCGCCATCGCTTACATGACGGTTAAACTCGGCAATGTCGGTTTTTTAGGGGAAAAAGCCTACACCCTGTATGCCAAGTACACCTCGGTGACGGGTCTCAGGGTCGGCAGCCCGGTAAATATGCTGGGCCTCGAGGTCGGCCGGGTGCAGTCTTTTGAAATGGATCAGGAAAATCAGGTGGCGGTGGTTACCCTCAAAATCAATAACGGCATTCAAATCTACGATGATGCCATTGCCTCCATCAAGACCGAGGGCCTGATCGGTGACAAATTCGTCAGCATCGATGCCGGCGGTGGCGGCGATTTATTGGAAAATGGTGATACCATCACCGATACCGAATCGCCCACAGATCTGATGGATCTGGTCAGCAAATATGCCTTTGGCGATGTCGGCAGCGGTGAAGCAGAATAAACAGACCGAATTGTAGACGAAATCTTGGCCTACCCCGTCACAGGTTCATAGCTATCATCTTAAATTAATTTGACTTTTGATTATTTTGCATCGGGGGTAAACAAATGAAAAGAAAATACTTTACACTGGCCGCTATCCTGCTGGCCATCATGCTGCTATTGCCGTTTGAGGCGCTTGCCGCAGGCGCTAAAGACACCGTCGAAGCGCAGATTAAGAAAATGCTGACCCGCATGAAGGAACCCAGCTTCAAGCAATTACAGAGAGATGCGAAAATAGCCGAGATCCAGCAAATCATCAACGAAGTTTTTGATTTCAATGAGCTGTCCCGCCGGACCCTGGGCCGGGATTGGAAAAAATTTAAACCGGATCAGCAAAAGGAATTTATTAGTCTTTTCGAGCAAATCCTGCAAAATGTCTATGCCGACCGCATCCTGGCCTATACCAGCGAAACAATCGAATTCGGTAAAGAGACCGAACTCAAGAAGGGCCGGGTGGAGGTTGAAAGCTACATTGTCACGCTGGACAATAAAAAAATTCCTTTATTTTACCGTTTGACCAATAAAAGTGGTCAATGGCGGGTATATGATGTCGTGATCGAAGGCATCAGTATGATTAAAAACTACCGCGGGCAGTTCCGGGAGATCCTCAAGACCAAGACGCCTGAAGATCTGCTGAAAACCATGCGGAAAAAGGCTAAAGAAAAGCCGGCCGGCTAAAGCTTCAGACGTTTAACTGCCGGTGTAACCCCATCGCCCACGAGAGAGGAATATCAGATGAAAAGGAAACTTATCGCGCCGACGATTATATTACTGGCGGTTTTGCTAATCCTGCCGGTGCAAGCCCTGGCCGGTGGTGCCAAAGACACGGTTGAAGCGCAGATCAACAAGATGCTAACCAAAATGAAAACCCCGGAATTTAAAGCTCTGGATCGGGGTGGCCAGATAAAAGAGATCAGCACCGTCATCGATGAGGTGTTTGATTGGCAGGAGCTGTCACGCCGCACCCTGGGGCGGGAATGGCGAAAATTCACTCCCGAGCAGCAAACGGAATTTGTGAGTCTTTTTCAAGCGCTTCTGCAAGACATCTATGCCGACCGTATTCTGGCGTATACCAGCGAAAAAATCGAATTCGGCAAAGAGACCCAGCTGAAGAAGGGCCGGGTGGAGGTTGAAAGCTATATTATTACGACGGACAACAAAAAGGTGCCTTTATTTTACCGCCTAACCGATAAAAGCGGCCAATGGCGGGTTTACGATGTGGTCATCGAAGGCATCAGCATGGTCAAAAACTATCGCGGGCAGTTCCGGCAGATCCTGTCGAAAAAGAAGCCGGAAGATTTACTGCAGACGCTGCGAGATAAAACCAAATAAACAACAGACACTTAGTCCTGGCAGCATACGTTGTGCCGCTAAAGTTCGATAGGAGGACACAGCAGATTTAACCGGTAACAGACGAAAGGAGCGCACCCCTTGAAGAAATTACTGGCTGCAACAGTAATCTTGGCATTCTTTCTAATCGTCGCTGTTTTTAATACTTCCTATGCTTTGGAGCGCGAGTCCGGGGTTATTCTTTTGGCCCAGCAGGCCGAGGAAAAACCGGCTGACGCAGGTGAAGCCTCTGACGAAGATGACGAATATGATGATGAATACGATGACGAGTATGACGATGAAGTGGTGGAGGTCAACGATCCGCTTATTCGCCTGAACCAAGAATTTTTCATTTTTAATGACGCCATGTACACGGCCATTATAAGGCCCCTGGCGAAAGGGTATAACGTAGTTATGCCGGAAGAAATTCGGCTGTCGGTAAAGAATTTCTTTGTTAATCTCCGGTTTCCCATTCGCTTCGTCAACTGTTTGCTGCAGGCCAAAGGCACCAAAGCCCTGGAGGAATTTGCCACCTTCTTTCTCAACTCCACCGTCGGTTTTGCAGGCATTCAGACGCCGGCTTCATACTACGATAATTTGCCGCCCAGCCCCGAGGATTTGGGCCAGACACTAGGCGTTTGGGGTGCTGACGAAGGGTTCTTTATCATGTATCCGATTCTAGGCCCCTCCAGTTTGCGCGACAGCGCCCGCTTTATCGATTCTTTTTTCCTGGATCCGATCAGCTGGCTGGATCTGGACTGGAAAACCCGTCTGGCCATTCTGGCCTATGAAAAATTCAATGAGATTTCTTTTGAGATCGACGATATCGATGCCCTGAAAGAGGCCGTTCTGGATCCCTATGTGGCTGTGCGGGATGCTTACATTGCGCATCGTAATAAATTGATCGCCGAATAGCCCCACTGCCAATGAGGCTGCAAACACCATGCGATGCCTGAAGGAGGAAATGTGATGAAACATCAACGTATGATCATGAGGTTTTTGGCCGGGCTAACCACATTTTTGATGGTGGCTGCTGTGGCATCTGTTGCTTCGGCAGCAGATATCTCCATCGGCGCCGGTGCCGGTGTGGCACCGGACTATGAAGGCTCGGACGACTACGATTTTGTACCGATCCCCTTTGCCGAGGTTGCCTTCGACAATGGCATGTTTGCGACCATACAAGGCCTAAATGCTAAAGCCAATCTGATTCCCAGCCAGATCTGGCGCTTGGGTCCCATGTACAATTATCGCCCCTCACGCAGCAGTGTGGACAGCAATGCCGTAGACCGTTTGTCAAACGTCAGCGATGCCAATGAAATCGGTGGCTTTGGGGGATTTGATTACAACAACTGGTTTGTTTTCGTTGAGTATCTAGCGGACATCGGTGATGCCCACGAAGGATGGCTGGGCACCCTGCGCGGCGGTTACAACTGGAAGGCCAGCAATAGCTGGACCTTATCGTTCGGGCTTTCCACCACCTATGCCGACGATGATTACATGAGCACCTACTTCGGGGTTGACTCTGCCGATTCGGCGCGTAGCGGACTGAGCCAGTATGATGCGGATTCAGGGATTAAAGATGTCGGCTTTGATTTGGGCATTTTGTGCCAGTTTAATGAAAACTGGGGTGGGCGGTTGCTCGGAAGCTATAACCTGCTGGTCGGCGATGCCGATGAAAGCAGCCCGGTAACCGACGAAGGCTCACAGCATCAGTTTTTTTTAGGGGTCTTAGTGGTTTACACATTTTAAACCTCGCGCTTTCGGTGACATAAAACCATGGGCAGCAGCACCTGATTGACAATGGCTGCTCCTATTTGTGCTGTTTTAACATGTGGGGCTTCTGTTTTGCAGAAGCCCCATTGTTATTGGATGCCACATATCGGTTGCCGTCATCCTTGACAAATTGCCCTTGAATACGAAGATTAATAAATTACATGTGATGTATGAGGGATCTTTTAAGTCAGTCCCAGAAGACCGAATAATTCAATCGGAGACTCATTATCTATGTTACAGCATGAAAAAGATAGCATCGACCTCGAACGATCAGTGGAAATCGCAGAAGGTGTTTTCTGGGTTGGTTATTACGATGAGCCCGCGGGTTTGCATTGCAATCCCTATTTGATCGTCGATCATGATGAGGCTTTAGTAATTGACGGCGGCAGTCGCCCGGACTTTGCTACGGTGATGATGAAAATTTTGCAAACCGGCATTGCGCCCGGCCAAATCTCAGGCCTCCTCTACCAGCATTACGATCCGGATTTGTGCGGCAGTATTCCCAATTTTGAGGACATCATCAAACGCGATGATCTCAAAATTATATCCGATTCGGCCAATCTGATGTTTATTCGCCATTACGCAGTATCGAACCGTCTGCTGCCGATCAGTCAGATTCATCACCAATATGCCTTTTCATCCGGTCGAACCCTGCAGTTTATCAAGACGCCCTATTCACATTCCGGCGGCAGCTTTGTCACCTTCGACCCCCAAAGCAAAATCCTATTCAGCAGCGACCTGTTTGGCAGTTTGGGACTTGAGTGGGAGCTGTTTTTACAATTGCGACCGGAGTGTATGGACTGTGTAAATCTTTCAAATTGCCCCGCAAAAAGGACCGTCTGCCCGATTAAGGATATTCTCAATTTTCATAAAACCGTAATGCCATCTGCCAAAGCGTTGAAATATGCCCTTGAACAACTTTTAGAGGTGCCTTTCAGGATGATTGCGCCCCAGCATGGCAGTATTATCCGTGATCGGGAGGTAATGCGCTATGTGTTTGAGCAGTTGATAGATTTAAAAGATGTCGGTATAGACGGTTTGGTTGATGACGATTATGCTTTTGATTTTGACAAATTGAGGGATCGGTTGACATAAAATGAAATTGGACGATCTGTTAAGAGATCAAATCGAGCATTTAGATCTGCAGAATCCTGACAATGGGCCTTTGATCAAACAGGTACTGGAATACTGGGCATCTCTAAAAGACACAGGAATCAACAATCAACTCCTGCAGGAGCTGGTTTTAAAATATTCGGCCTCTGAAAAAAAGCTCAAGCAGCTGAATCAGGAGCTGTTAGACAATCAGAAGCGACTGGATGCCGACCTTGCGGCTGCAGCTGAGATTCAGAAAAGCCTTTTGCCCCACCGAATCGATTCAACCGCAAACCTTTCGATTGCCTGGAAATTTGAGCCCTGCGAGCACACCGGCGGCGATATATTTAATATGATTCAGCTGGACAATGACCACTGGGCGCTGTACATGCTCGATGTCAGCGGTCACGGTGTTCAGGCAGCGATGATCACCGTTTCGGTTGCGCAGTTTCTGCAGCCCAACTCCGGGCATCTGCTAAATCCCGAGCATGGACATTCAGCAGCCAGCGTTCACATCCAAACTCCGGCTGAAGTCCTGACGGCCCTTGATGACGAGTTTCCATTCGAGCGCTTTAATAATTTTTTTACGATTACCTATATGATTATCAACTCCGAAACCGGAGATTTGACCTATAGCAATGCCGGGCATCCGCACTCGATTTTGATGCGCCGGGATGGACATCTTGAACTATTGCAAAAGGGCGGCCCGGCCATCGGCATGGGAGAGTTTCACCTGTTAAGCGGTCAAGCCGAAAGATTTGAGGAGGGACACCAGCAGCTTCGGCCCGGTGATCGGCTTTTTGTCTATACTGACGGCATCATCGAATATCAGCATCCGGATGGTGAATTTTTCGGCACCGAGCATTTCTGTGAAACACTGCTAGCCTTGCGGGATCAATCGATCAATAGAATGATCGAACAATCCATTCAATCATTATTGAATTTCGGCAACCACACCAAACCGCAGGATGATATTACCCTGCTCGGGCTGGAGTTCAAATAGACAAGCCGCGATACGATTATCCGTTCACAGCCTGTTCAGCAAGCCTATCCGTAAGCACTGCTTTTCCCAGGCGTTATTGTCTTTTTCCCTATTAAAATTTGTTAATTTTTGATGTCGGCCTCATCTTTTAGTTGATTTTCTCGGTGTAGTTATATATGAGAAAGGATAATTTGTTAATGAGAATGATTCCTGAATTAGTGGAAAAAATTGGTAACCATCGACTTGTGACTGCGAGTAAAGGAGGAGAACAGATGAAAATTCGGAAATTTTTTTTGGGATTGCTGGGTGCGCTGCTGGCGCTGTTTCTGGTGATCCCCGCAGCCCAGGCTGCTGATTTTTCCATCGGTGGTGGTATCGGTATCGCACCCGATTACGAGGGCTCGGAAGATTATGAATTTGTGCCAATCCCGGCCGGTTCAGCCCGATTTGACAACGGCATGTATGTTGAATTGCTGGGCTTGAATTTAAGGGCCAATCTGATTCCCAGCGATTTCTGGCGTCTGGGGCCGGTTTACAACTACCGTGCACAGCGATCCGATGTCGAAAACAACCAGGTGGACGATTTCAAAACGGTTAGCGATGCCAATGAACTGGGGTTGTTTGGTGGTATCGAGTGGCAGAACTGGTATGTGTTTTTAGAGTGGTTGGCCGATATTGGCGATGCCCATGATGGGTCTTACGGCACCCTCAAAGGTGGTTACAACTGGATCATCAACAGCGAATGGGCGCTGACCATCGGCGGTTTTGCCACTTATGCCAGCGATGATTACATGAGCACCTATTTTGGTGTTGATGTGCGCGATTCGAATCGTAGCGGGCTGGATACCTACGACGCCGATGGGGGCATGAAAGATGTGGGTATCGATTTGGGCGTCAACTGGGGTTTTGCCCAGAACTGGGACCTGCGCGGTCTGCTTCAAATCAAGCAACTGGTGGGTGATGCCGATGACGACAGCCCGGTGGTGGATGAAGGCTCTGAAACCCAATTGTTTACCGGTGTTCTGGTCATCTATAATTTTTAGTCGGTATGATGTCTGACCCGTGCCGTGGCTGCAAATTGGTCGGGATTTGGGCGCGAAAACAACTTTAATATCAGCTTAAACTAAAAAAGCGGGGTTTTGATACTATCAAAGCCCCGCTTTTTATTTGATTGATCTGGCCGTTTCCATCCACTTTACAGCTTTGGGCTCACTGATGCGTTCGATTTCAAAGCCAAACTGGGATGAATCGGTTTCGATGGCAAAAAAATGTTTTCGCCCGCGCTCCAACGCTACGGTCAGTTGCGAGTTGGGTATGCCGATCGTATGCACACCGGGATTGACATAAAAAGTGACATACTGGTTGGCTTTTAAGCGAGCAATGACATCATCATTGAAAAGAACCTTCATTGAAAAACCGAGCCCAATCATCCGTCTTTGCCGAATGACCGTTACTTCAGCCGTATCCTCAGAATACGTCTGGCGAGGGAAAAATTCGGTTTTGCCGCTGGTGCATGACGTCAGCAGAATAGCTATCAAGATCAAGACCACAAATCGTTTCATGTTCGCCTCTTCAAATCCGCAACTCAAAATGTTTACCCTGAAAAATTCAGCTTATGGTCGTACCGCTTTAAGCTGAGTTTCCCAGGGCATTTATCGAATCTGAAATGGATTCACCCAAATCCCAATTTTCAAAATCAAATTCGAATAAGCTCGCCTTGTTCCAAAATCCAACATCCCGCCTCGCTATGCAGACAAGGCGGGGCGGGCAGGCAAACCTAAGATCTAAAATCCAAAGTCCAAAATCAAGTTTTTATTGCCGCGCCCCAGTTTCTTCAAGCCTTTTGATTTCTGTAGCAATTTCAAAACTAAGTTTGCCGATCAGGCGGCTCAGGGCGGAAACCATATCAGCGATAGTGTCACTACCGATGGGTTCAGTTAAGACGGTTTTACTATTCGAATACACATCTTGTCCATTATTGCCTAAAATACCCCAGCGAGCCCTAAGATCAACATTACCTCCCGGCATACCATCAAAGCGTGTGATTTCCAAGATGATTTGATAGTCAATCGGAAGGGTGGTCTTCCAGGGAAATTTAAGAATCGATCCGGTGGAAAGCAAGGCCGAAAAATTGTCCACCAGAACATTGGTTATTAATTCATTTAGCGGTGCTGCCCAGCGATCCAAATCGGCTACCTGGATTTCATTGTGGCTTGTGCGCAGGATGATCTGGGGGCGATCCAACACCTGTGACAGCTTTATGGGGCCGACACCGAGGCCGGGGCTGGTAACCTCATCTCCAAAAACCGCAATCGGCTCCGGAGGATTTGGGTTTTCCTCGCTGTGGAAGGAATTGAGAACATAAAAGCGAGTGGCGGGCGTTGGACTGGGACCACCCAGGCAGCCGCTGATAACCAATGCGAGAGCAAGTAAGGCTGCAGTAGCAAGTCTAAAATTTTTACGATGCATTAGTTTCCTCCCGTCCGGGTAACCCTTCCGCGAAGCACCGCATCCGGGTGTTGTTCGATGAAATCGGCCAAAACACGCACAGAGCGAGCGGCCGCCGAAACTTCTATCAACGCTGCGGATATTTCGTGGCGCAGTTGAGTGCCTTCATCTGCCAGGTTTTCAACGCTGGCTAAGGTTTTATTGGCATTATCCAGGGCAGTTCTTGCTGATTTTAAAGCGTCTTTGATGTCGGTTGCCATCAGCTGGCGGGCATCGCCGATGCCAGCCCTGACGTCTACCAGAGTTTGATCAAGACTAGTGGTCAAGGGGTCTACCTTGGCGTCGACATGGCGCGCCAGCTCTTTGACCGCAATCAGCGTTTGTTTTAATTCACCGATGCTGGCATGCAGGTCGGGCGAAGTGGCCAGTGTGGCAATACCGTCCATCGCTTTTCTGATATCATCCACCAAATCCTCGAATGAAATTTTTTCAAGTGATGCCTCGAGTCGTTGCAACGGCGACGGTATCGTCGGAATTTCCCACCAGGGCTCGATGTCTAACTCGTCTTTGAATGCGTGGATGCCGACCAATCGGACGGGTGTGTTCGGTAAAAAGTCGAGATTGATCGACAGTTGACCGGTGACCAGACTCTGCAATTGCAGCTGGGCTCTAAAACCTCTTTCGATGAGCGCCTTAGCGAATGCTTCTTCATCATATGATTCAAATCCAGCCTCAGACTCACCGAGATACAGGAACTTTCTGTCATCGATTTCAAAGATGACCGGTATATACACCTCGAGACCAATCGGATCGAATCCGGCGATGATTTCGGTCACCTGGCCGACCTGAACCCCCCTGAACGTTACCGGCGATCCCACATTGAGCCCCTTGACCGAGCCTTCAAAGAAAGCCACGTTAATAGAAATGTCTCGGAAAAACCTGCCGGAGCCGAAAAGCACAATCGCCGATGCGATCAATGCTATAGCTCCCACGACAAAAGCCCCAATTAATGTTTTATTTGCCGGTTTGCTCATGTCAATATACCTTTATTGGAGTAATAGAGTATTGGAGTAATGGAGTATTGGATTCGGCATATCGTTGCGTTTTTCATATACGCGTATTGTCTTGTAAATTGCTCTTTCAAGTTTTAACTCGTAACCCGCAACACGTAACGCGTAACGTTTCAGCTCCATCACTCCGGCTTTTATTATTCTTCTCCTCGTGTCAAAAATCTGCGCAGCTCCGGGTCCTCGGTTTCTTGCAGCAGCTTGTTGGGATCACCGGCAGCAGTCATGGTTTTTTTATTCGGATCCAGGTACACGGAGTTGTTCCCAATGGCAAAAATACTGGCCAGTTCATGGGTTACCACGATAATGGTGGCGCCCAGGCTATCCCGCAGCTCTAAAATCAAATCATCCAATAAGCTGGCACTGATGGGGTCCAATCCGGCTGAAGGCTCATCAAAAAAAAGGATGTCCGGATCCAGTGCCATGGCGCGCGCCAGCCCGGCGCGCTTGCGCATTCCGCCGCTGATTTCCGAAGGATAATAATCCTCAAAGCCGGCCAGGCCCACCAGAGCCAGCTTGAGGGATGCAATTTCACGCATCTGTTTGGGGCTCAAATCCGTATATTCACCTAACGGCAGGGTAATGTTTTCCGCCAGGGTCATCGAGCTCCACAGAGCACCGCTCTGATACAGAATACCGAGATTTTTCATTATTTGCCCGCGTTGCTCCGGATCGGTATCCCAGAAACTGATGTCGTCATAAAGAACCTTGCCCTTGGCCGGAGATTTCAACCCCACCATATGGCGCATCAGGGTGCTCTTGCCGCAGCCGCTGCCCCCCATAATGATAAAAACATCACCACGATAAATGGTAAAGTTCAGATCCCGCTGTACCACAAAGCTGCCGTAAGCCATCGTTAAATCATCGATGATGATGTGGGGTTCTTTATGTTCTTCATTATTGGTCATCATTTAATTCTATAGTTTTCAGCTTTCAATTTTCCGATGTCAAGAAAGTCTTGGTGTCAGGTGTCAGGTTTCAGGTGTCAGGATGGCTCGGGCTGACACCTGACACCTGAACACTGAAACCTTAATACACCAAACACTAAACACGAAACACAAAATACCAAACATATGACCTGGATCTTGCACAAGTCGGAGGGTTTCATATGCAAGGCATTTAAGGGCGAAGCTATAGTCAACTATGCTTCGGCCTTAATAACGTAGCAGATGGAAGCCTCCGACTTGCCCATCGGGTGAAAATTAATGCGATAAAATGATTTTCATCCACTATATCAAACAGGTATTTTATTATACGTTTACAATTAACTTACCGAGTTGCTTATTACATGCGCTATCAGCTCGCATTAATTTTCATGCAAGATTCAGGTACTATATGCCTATAATATTACACCCCACGGTTATAATCGCGGTGGCCACAACGATGGCCACTATACTGGTGACCACCGCCGATGTGGTGGCATCTCCAACAGCCGCAGCACTGCGACCGCACTGAATCCCCCGCAGGCATCCGGCCAGCGCAATCAGGATTCCAAAAACGAACGCATGAAAAATACCGATGAAAAAATGGTATAGATTCATGGCGTTGATAGTTTGGTTGATGTATTGTCTGACAGTGATGTCAAGCATGCCGACCCCGACAATAAATCCGCCCAGGATGCCCATCAAGTCCGCATACACACATAAAAGCGGCATCATCAGAATCAACGCCAGCATACGGGGTATGACCAGAAATTCCATAGGAGAGATCCCCAGGGTCTGGAGGGCATCGATTTCTTCATTGACCTGCATGGTCCCGATCTGGGCTGCAAAGGCCGCTCCGGTGCGCCCGGCCATAATGACCCCCACCATGACCGCACCCATGACACGCGTCATGGCGATAGCCACCAGGTCGGCCACGAAAATCTGGGCGCCGAACAACGCCAGTTGAACGGCCCCAATAAACGCCAGGATCAGACCCACCAGAACACTGATCAGGGTAACAATGGGCAATGCCTCTGCGCCTGCTTGTTGAATTGTCAGCATCAGATCCGAACGCTGAAAGCGGGCTTTGCCGACTAAAAACTTTAAAAAGGACACAAAGGTGTCGCCAATAAAGGTAAGCGTATCGATAGCCTCCTGGCCGACTGCAACGGCGGATTCGCCAATTCTTTGCAATATTGGCTCACGTACTGCTTCTTTGCGTGCGCCCTCCCTTTCTGGTACCGCAAAGGCCAGTTTAAGCAATTTTTGGATGCCTTCAGAAAGGCCTCCCTGGTCTACAGTGATGTTTTTAGCTGAACTTTCAGTGATGATTTTGGTGAGAAAAGACAGCAACCCACTGTCCCAGTCCGAGAGCGCTGCGGTATCAAATGCAATTTGTTTGATCGCCGGATCCGATTTAACCTGCTGGCCTACATCTTTTGCTGACGGCAGTTGTTGATCGATGGTCCAGTTGCCGTTCAGCTTCACCAGCAACGTATTCTCCGCCGGCTTATCAAAACTCAGCTCGCAGATTTCGCTCTTCTTTTCAGTCACCGCTTCCATAGCTCAGAAAGTGAATGGGTAGAGTTGTTCGTTTCAGAATGTGGTACTGATATCAAACATTAAATATTAATTGTTTTTTTGTAATTACAAGAACTGAATTCAAAACCATTAGATCTTGTGCGAGGGCAAGGCGCGAGTCGCTCAGAAAGCGGAGCGTACACGTGAGTACGTGAGCATTTCTTAGCGGCTTGCAACACAGCCATCGTGCAAGAGATGAGGGTTTTGAAATCAGTTCTAGCGTGCTGCCTTTTGCATGGTATCCAGATACTGATCCAATTCCTCAACACTGGCAAACACCTTCAACGTCGGCAAGGCGTTTAAGATATCAAAAACCTTTCTGATCTGAGGTTGTAAATGGGCAAACATGATCTTGCCGTTGTTCTTTTCAAGCTCTTTTTTGGTCTTCAGTAAGACCCGCACACCCATGCTGTTAATGTATTCCAAAAATTCCAGATCGAAAATAATGACATCCGGCATTTCTTTTAAGGCCGCATCGACGGTGCTTTCTAAAATTTTATACGTATTGCCATCGAGGGATCCAATTGGAGATATGGTGAAAACACCGGGCCGGGTCTCGCCTGAATTGACTTTAAGCGACATGTAGACTCCTTTCATTGGAATGTTGGAGTGCTGGAGTAATGGAGTGTTGTCTCAAGTAGATCAAATCGATTTATCGATTATATCGAATGCCCATCTCCAATACTCCATTACTCCCGAAGGCATTTGACTTTGAATATATTAAACCCTGGTGCAACATAGACAATTCAAATATTATTTTCAGCTCCCCTTAAACCACTTTTTGAACAACCCTTTCAAAGGCAGCTGTTCGATCCAGGATGCTTCTTCAGGCGCTTTAACCTGTTTATCAGCCGGCCACCACTGCACTGGATCAAAAGTAAATGACAGGCTGGCGGTCAACGCCGGAATAAACTTGTCTTCGATCAAAACGGTTACGCGTTCATCCATTTTATTCAAATGCACGCTGACCTCTTCGACATACCATTCCGGTATCTTCTCCAAAGAATCTAAGGAGACCTTGACAATTTTCTGCATATTTTCTCCCAGAAAGCCCTTAAAAGAGGCCTCTGTGAGCTGGTCAAAGCGTGTCTTTAACGCTTCTTTCAGTTTGTCATCGTTGGTATCCACGATAAATGTCAGTGTATAATAACCGCCGCCATAGGGGCGCTGAAATGACGATATTTTGATAACCCCTTCTTGATTAGAATCGCCTTGCCCGCTTTCAACTTTAAAGCCGACGTAGGCGATCATTTTTTCATGGGCTTTAACTGCCAGATAGCTCTTGCGGGGATCAAATTCCTGGGTCATTTACATTTTCCTTACGGGCAAAAGTGGATTGTTTAATTTTTAAAGGGCGTTACACTGTACTTAGCAGACAAAAGACTGTGTTTCAACTGAATGGACAAAAAAATCCACTTTTTGTAATGTTTGCAATGCCCGGATGAATTGGATCTAATCTATTTACGGTACCGTACAGGCACCGAATATCACAAACCCCACGTCATCACCGGATGCGGTGATGACCATTTTGCCGGTGTCTTCAGCGATGGCCGCGCTCCACCCGACGCCATCCCTGACATCTTTGATCCCGTCTTCAGCGCCCTGAATAATGACTTTGCCGTCGATCTTTTCAAAATTCTTAATAGCGGTGTTCTTTTTGGTTCCATCCGCATGCGTGGCGCTGATTTTTTTGTTTTTGAAGTTAATTTTAAAGAAGTGGGGGATACCGACCTGTTCGGCGGTTACTTCAAAGCATTTTCCACCGGGTTCACACTCAACAATATCCATCGCCGAACAGATGAGCTCTTTGGAACCGTCAAAATTGCCGGCCATTGTCGATACGGACATCAGCCACACGGATATGAAGGTTAGGCTGCATATTTTCAATGTATTCATGGTCATCTCCTTGTTTACGTTCCCCGGGGCTTCACAATCAGCTTGGCAAGATCAGCATGCGTCGCTTGAGCGGGGGAACGTATTCAACATTTCTTATTTGACGGTATACCCGCGTCCTGACATGCAAGCCGCAAAGGCCCGGTTGTATTCATTACGGGCACGCGCGTAGTTATTGGCCTGCTCCCGTTCCCATTGCTCGCGTCTTTTATCTTCACGATCCCGCTGACTCGATCGCCGCATGCCGCCAATTAACGCCCCGCCGGCGCCACCAATGAGGGCACCTCTGCCGGCACCTTTTCCACCGCCGGCAATGCCACCGATAATAGCGCCCCCCGCCGCACCGGCTACGCCTGTTTTGCCCGCTCCCCATACTTCATCTTCTTTAGCGGGTCGCGCTGATGTGGCCGTGGGTGTTCGCATGGGATCAAAACCGGTTTGATCCCGGGCCCAGCGATAACATTCGAATTTATCTTGTTCCATTTGATCCTGGCTCTGACCCTGCGCAGGGTATACGATTGGATCCTGAGCCAAAATGGGGGCGGTAAAAACACTTGAAAGAAAAAGCAGTACAGCAAAAGAAATCAAATGTTTCATTTAATCGCTCCTTTCGGCTGAGATGTGAGTGTTCCTCTCAGCGCGCACAGATCTGAAATATAAATTGAGGTGAAGATAAGAAGATTTTGCAAACTATTCTGTTTCGCTCAGAAATAGAAGACACTAAGGTAGCGGACCACTGCCTTAGAGATTTCTGATAGCATGAAAACTAAACATTATTTAGACTTATACAAGAAGATACACACTAGGTATGAAAAACTAAAGGGGATCATCAGCCTCTTTTGGGCTTATTGCGGTCAATGCCTCAGGCAAAAATATGGTGCCAGGTCTGGAATTAAAGCGACACTCGGTCAACAATGAATTGAATCCCCCTCTGAATTCTTTCCAATTCGACGAATGATTTGATTCCAATGAATCTGATTTGTCCGTTCTAGCGAATGCCCCTGTCAATCGACTACCAATCAGGCCAGCGCCATTGCTGGCGCTCTTTTGCTGAGACCGTTGTGACCACGGCTTCGGGTTCAAGCAAATCGCCCCAGTTGGTGCGCTGCTGCATTTGATCCATATTATTCTTGGAAACAAACAGCTGACCTTCACGGATCTGCCAGCCGCCGCCCATGGCTTTATACATGCCAATCAGGTTCAAGATGACATCACCACGGGTGGTGGTCCAGACATCCTGCTGGTCTGTCAAAAAGCGCTGGGTGTCCAGCACGCGCTGGTAATCGACCAGCCCCTCTTTGTACTGCAGCAATGAGAGATCCACCGACCGCTGGGAAGCCTGGACACTGCCCAGCAAAAAGGCAGCTTCCTCCTGTTTGCGCAAAAAACCCACCAGGGAATCTTCCACTTCCTGATGGGCTCTGATGACCGTGTCTTCATAGTTGACGATCAGCTGCTGTAAAATGGCATCTTCAATCCGCACGCGGTTTGTAATGCGGCCGTAATTAAAGAGGTTCCAACGAAATGCCGGGCCACCGAAGAATTCAAAGCTATCGGATTCAAACATGTCACTAAAACCACTGCCGCTTTGACCGCCGGATTGGGTATTGCGGGAGCTGCTGGTCAGCACTCCAAAGGAGCCGAACAGCTCAAAAGCCGGAAACAGATCGGCTCTGGATACGCCGATCAATGGGGTCTGGGTGGCGATTTGATACTCAGCAAATTGAATGTCAGGTCGCCGGCGCAACAAATTCGCCGGGATGTCGGCCACCACCTGCTCGGGTGCCCTGGGGATCCGCTTGGCACCACTGAGCATATAATCAATTTCTCCCGGAAGCTTACCCAGCAAGATGGCCAGCGCGTTTTTAAACTGGCGAATATCGGCTTCAAATCGCGGAATAGAGGCCTCGGTATTTCTCAATAGTGATTTGGCCTGACTCACGTCCAGTTCGGTAACCGCACCGGCTTGAAAGCGGATCTCGGCAATTTCCAGGGAGCGCTGCTGGATGGCCACATTCTGTCTGGCAATTTCCAGTCGTTCTTCAGAGGTACGCAGCAAAACATATACACGGGCCACCTCGGAAGTTAAGGTCACCAGAAAATCATCATAATCCGCAACGGATGCATCCAAACTGGCCACCCCGGATTCGATCGCGCGTCGGAATTTTCCCCAGATATCCAGCTCCCAGGCCACATCGAAACCGGCATTGTACTGCCAGAAGCTATCATCGCTGTTTAGCGTATTGGGGGCATTTTCGCTAATTTGATTATAGTCGGCTCCGCCTCGGCCCTGCTGCGTTTGGGGATAGATATTGCCGATCAAGACGCCCAGTTGGGCCCGAGTCTGAAATATGCGCAGACCGGCAATCTGCAAGGTCAGATTTTGTTCGTAGGCGCTCTCGACCAAGCGATTGAGGACGGGGTCATGGAATACCGTCCACCATTCCCTGTAGTCGGCAGGTTCGGTTTTTAGCTCGGGATGGCGCGATTCGATCCAATTGGACTGCACCGGCGCTTCGGGTTTGACAAAATCCGGCCCCACCATGGTGCAGCCGTTCAGCCACAGCAAGGCGGCCAGCGCACCGCATAGGGTCAGTTGTGCAGTCGCCGCATTTTTAGCTGGTAAAACTATTTTAAACAACAACTTCAATAACATAGAAATGACCTCATCGTGAAGTTTGAGTTGCCGCCAGAGGAGTGAAATTCCGGCAAATGATGATGTTCTGGAAAGATTCAAAATATAAATCACAGATTTGGCAGATGCGCAAGCCAAAATAAGAATCCGGTATTTAGGTGAGTTTGACCCCATTAATTCGTTTCGACAACCCATTGAGGACAAGATGATATGGGTTTCTGGACGTTTTATTCTCCACTGAGGTTCATTGCTTCGGCATTTTGTAAATCGCTGTTGCACTTAGCTTGGTGCTTTAACGCGGAAAAGCACCGAATAAAGGACCGGCGCCACCGCCAGCGTCAGCACGGTTCCGGCTGCCAGCCCGAAGGCCAGGATAATGGCCAGCGAATAAAACAGTGCATCCCGGGATATGATCAATGGCATCACCCCGAGAATGGTCGTAATGGTGGTCATGATAATCGGACGAAAACGCGATACGGCCGCCATGATTACAGCATCATAAGGTTCGCGGCCCTCAGCTCTTTCGGCATCGATTTTGTCGATCAGCACAATCCCATTGTTCATAATCACTCCGGCAAGGCTGAGCAGCCCTAGCATGCCAAAGAAATCAAAGGGCGCCCGCATGACATGCAGCCCGATAAAGCCGCCCACAAACGCCAGCGGGATGGTGATAAAAATGATCAAGGGACGCCGAATCGAATTGAATTGCCACACCAGCAGGACGACAATACCAAAAAAGCAATGCGGCATCCAGCGGGTGAGCTTTTCCATGGTCTCCTGCTGCTGTTCGATCTCACCGCCGACTTCCCACCAGCTGTCATCGTTTAATTCCAGCTCCTCGATAAAGGGTATGGTGGCGGCAAGTAGTTCGGGTGCTTTGAGGATTTCATGCTTGGCCTCGATGGTCACACAGCGCTCCTGGTTACGGCGTGCGATGCGGCTAAAATCCCATTGGCCGCGGATGTCTGCTATCTGGGTCAGCGGTATGCTGGTGCCGTCGCGGGGTGAGCGGATCATGACATTCCAGAGGTCACTCATGACCTTACGCTCTTCAGCCTCCGAGCGGGCAATGACCGGAATGGCCACATCCAGCTCACGGTAATCGGTAACCCTAACACCATCCATGTGCGACTGCAAAGACAGTGCGGTTTCTTTAGAGGTCACACCGGCGCGGCGGGCCCGGGCCTGGTCAACGATGACATGGGCTTTGAGGACTTTGTTCTCCCAGGTATTGCGCACATCCAGGCTGCCCGGCATTTCTTTTAAGCGGGCGGCCAGCTGGTTGCCTTTTTTAAAAATATACGCCGGATCCTGACCGTAGATGCGAATCTCCAAAAAGCCGGGCTCTTCGGAACCCATCCACATTTGTTTGACGCGGCCATTGGCTTCGGGGATATGATCATTAAAATACTGCCGCACGCGCTCGACTAGCTCCGGAACCGGGTCGGGGGACTCGGTGTTGACGATCACAAATGCCACGTGGGGATCGGGGTCCAGAGGTGAGAGCACCAGGAAAAAACGCGGTCCGCCCATGCCCACGTAGGCAACTGTGCTGGTGATCTCCGGGTTTTGTTCTTTATCCGCCAGCCAGCCGGTCAGTTGCTGAACCACTGTATCGGTGCCATTGATCCGGTAGCCGGCCGGCAGGTCGACATATACCAGAAACTGGTTGCGCACACTGGGCCCGAAGAACTCGCGTACCAGCATTGACGCCAGTAAACCGCCCAAAACAATGACTCCGGCAGCAGCGACGATCACAATAAACCGCAGGTGCAGCATTTTTTCCAGTATCTTAAGATAGATCTGGTAAAAACGGCCTGAATAGGCCGCCATTTCGTCTTCATTGTTTGAGATGTCGGCCGCCTGTGACGACTGCACATCTTTTTTCTTCGAAGGTTTGACCTTCATAAACCAGAAACACATGGTCGGGGTCATATACATGGACAAAAACCAGGAGGATAACAGCAGCAAAATGACCACCATCGGCAACGAAAAGGCGTACTCGCCGGTTTGACCGTCGATCAATAACATCGGTAAAAATGCAAAAATGGTGGTCAGCGATGAGGTCAGCAGCGGAATGGACAGTGTCTGTCCGGTGGCCCGACAGGCCGCATTTCTTTCCTCACCGCGTTCAAGCCGGGAACGGACATCTTCGGCGATGACAATCCCGTTGTCCACGAGCATTCCCAGGGCAATAATCGATGATGCAATCGATACCCGCTCGAGCTCGATGTCGAAAAAACGCATGCTGATCAGCCCCAGCAGCATGGTCATGGGCACAAAGGAGCCCACAATCAATCCGGTGCGCACCCCTAAAAACAGCATGACCACCACCAGAACGATGACCAGAGTCTGGTAGACGTTGTTAAGTCCGCCGGCTACGGCGGTTTCAACCAGATCGGGCTGAAAGGTGGCGTAATCCAGCACGTAGCCGATGGGCAGGCGCGATTCGAGATCGTCCAGTTTGCGGGTCAGGCGCTGGCCGAAATCCACCGCGTTGACCCCCGGTGTGATCGAGACGCTGATGACAATGGTGCGCTTACCGTTGAAATAGACCATGTCGTCGGGGGGGTCTTCGTAACCGCGATAAACCGACACGATGTCCTTGAGTTGGATGGTCTGCTGGGTGTCGGTTATGGTGATTTCTACATTTTTGATGTCTTCGATGCTGCGAAAATTGCCGGTGGGCTCGACGATGATATCCTGCTGGGCGGCATCAAAGGATCCGCCCGGCAAGACCACATTCTGGCGGACCAGGGTGTCGATCACCTCTTCACCGGTAATGCCGAACTGCGCAAGCCGGGTGGTCGAAAAATCCAGGAATATTTGCTCCTGGTGGACGCCATAGAGATCGATTTTGCGCACGCCGCGGATTTCATACAGGCGGTCACGGATATCCCGGGCCACGACCCGCATTTCGGCCATTGAGAAGCCATCCGATATCAGGGCAATATCGGCAACCGAGACCAGCCCGAACTCGTCATTGATAAAGGGGCCGATGGTACCTTCGGGCAAATGCGGTTTGATATCCGCCATCTTGTTGCGAACCCGCTGCCAGACAAAATCAAGGTCGTCAACTTCGTCGCGGGTTTCAGCATGCAAAATGACCCGGCCGTGCTTGGAATCCGACCACATGTCGTCAATTTCGGGCAGGGTGCGCATCTGGGCTTCGAGCTTGCGCGTGACGAGCTCTTCGAGATCGGCCGGTTTCATACCCGGGAAAAAGGCGGTCACCACGACCTCGCGGATGACGATGGCCGGATCTTCTAAGCGCGGAAAGGTGAAAAATTGTCCCAGACCGGCAACGATGATGGTAAAAATGATGACCATTGTCAGTCGTTGGGTGCCTAACGAAAAATTGGTGATGGCCGACATGTGGGGAATCCTTATTTTTTAATTTAAAAAAATGATGATGGTAAATCTTGCTCTTGCAATTTTTGCAAACAATTTGGCGTGATGAATTACTGGAGTGTTGGAGTAATGGATTAGAGCATTTCGCACGCTCAAAACCTGCGACTCGCAACTCGCAACGCGGATCAATTTAAATTATTCAGCCGTTTTAAGCTCAAAATCTTCTTTCTTGACTTGCTGTTCCATTAGCTTAACCTCTTGCCCGTCTTCCAGAAAACTGACACCGGCCACAGCAATAATGTCGCCGGCCTTTACCCCCTCGGTGATAACGGCATCATTGCCGCGAACGCTGTCGCCCTGGATCTGTGATTTGTTTACGGTCGATGTCTGGGAGTCGTAAATAAAGACCCAACCCTTCAGGGTTTCCCCCAGTTGGGCAATGGCCGATAAAGGCACCAGATAGGCGGTTTTTTGATCATAGCCGGAAAGCTGCAAGGTTACCCGGGCGGTCATTCCGGGTCGAATGCGTTGATCCGGGTCCTCGACGGTGAGTTTAATCGGAAACGCGTTGGCAGTGCCAGCCACCTTGCTGATTTCAGTCACGCGACCGTTATAGATGCGATCGGCAATGACGGAAAATTGGATCCTGCCTTTCTGTTCCATCTGGATAGCCTCAATGACATCTTCCGGTATACTGACCGCCACCTCCAGGCCGGTATTCTCAAAGATATCGAATAATTTCTGGCCCCGGCGAACTTCAAAAAAGGGTTCCACATCGCGGGTGGCGATCACCCCGTCAAACGGCGCCCGCAGGACGGTCTTTTCCAGGTCCCTTTGCGCCAGCTTGAGCTGGGATCGAGTAAACTGAACCTGTTTACGAGCGCCATCTACAGCAGCTTGAGAGTTATCCAGGGCAGCCTGACTGACCGCTCCAGGGTCCTGTTTGTTAATACGCTGAAAGCGATCCAGGTCGTTGCGCTTGTCGGCCAGCTGGACTTTGGCGCGCCCCAGCTCGGCTTCAGCAGCCCTGACATTTAAGCTGTAGGTCCTTTTATCCAGGACAGCCAATACCTGGCCTTTGGTGATGCGGTCCCCCACTTCGACGTTTACTTCCCGGACGTTGCCGGAAACCTCAAAACTGATGCTGGAGCGATCGGCGGCTTCAGCAACACCGGAAAATGTTCGCAACCTGCCGGTCGCATGTTCGGAAACGGTGATGGTTTTGATGGCGCGGATGCGCTCCGGCTGCGGTGGCGGCTCCTGGCGGCAGGCGGCGATGGCCAACAGCAGTGCCAAACCAAATATCATCAAAATTACGGGTTTGCGAAAATAATTATGCATTTCGTTTTTTTCTCCCATTCAATCTGGATTTTAAAAGGTCATCCTATTTGGTGTGGGTTGCGCTGTCAAGAAAGGTGATTCAAAAAATCAGGGACCTTTGTCAACAGCTGCACGTAAAAAAGTGAAGACTTCCTTCACTCTTGAATGACCTGGCCGCGCGATACGAAGGAAATTCCCTGGCCGGAGCGGGTGCCGATCATCACCGCTTCAATTAACGGCGCATTGACTTTGGTCTTTGATTGCCATTTAATCAGAAAATTTGCTCCTGAGCCGCCGGTGGTATCGCTCTCAGTCAAAATATAGCGGGTGGTTGCCATGACCTTTAATTCAGACGGTTTGTCCAGATATTCCTTGACCAGCTTGCCGTCCGAATCAAAGTATTTGACCGACATCAGCGTAATGGCATGCCTGGGATCGGTGTTGCGGATGCTCAGTGTGGCAGCCAGGCCGAATGGGCGCCCTTTCAATCCGCTGTAAATATGGGAATAAATGGGCACATAAACGGTTTGCCCGGTGGATAAGGCGATGTGGGAATCCGCATGGGCGCCGCTGACCAGCCCGACCAGCAGAAGAATGGCACTTAAGATAAAACACCAATTGTACAAGAATTTACTGGATTTCATTTCATATTCTCCTATGTGTCTGCTTTCCTTTGATCTTCCAGTTCTTCGTAAGCGGTCTCAGCCAAGCCGGCGCCGGCTTCGTCGAAAAAATTAAAGGCATGCACTCCGGCTTCTTTTAACGCTGTGACCTCATCGTCAAAACGGGCGCTGGCAGCGATAATGCCTTTAAATCCGGCCTTAGTGATAAGTTTGGCGGCTTGCATATTGGCCTTAAATTTGGGCATGGCCAGCACTGCTAATTGGATTTTGTCTTCTCTCTCATCTTCGATTGGTATATTTCTTTCCCAGAAATCAAGATCGGTGGGATCGTCCAGAACAACATTCCGACCTGCTTCCTGATGTCTTTTAACGATGGCAGGGTCCGAATCGCAGCCAATGATCACATCACCGCAATGTTCCCGCAGGTAATCATAAGCACCCGTACCCACACGGCCCATGCCAAAGATGGCGACCTGTGCATCACCCGGATCAATGGGCTGATCATCCGGATGACGGGTTTTGGTTTCAACTGTTTTTAAACGATTGGCAAAGCGGCCATAAATGCCAAGGGCCGCTGCATTCAGCGGTGATGCCAGCACAAAGGTTGTCGAGAGGGCGATGGCGATGATCACCAGCCATTCGCTGCTGATCCAGCCGCTGGTTTCACCAATGGCAGCGACAATCAGGCCAAATTCGCTGTAGGTGGCTAGGCTGAATGATCCCAGCAGAGCGGTGCGGGCTCGGAGATTAAAGCGGGTCATGAGCACGAAGAAAAGGGCGACCTTAAAAGGTGCTGCCAAAACGAGCAGCGCCGCTATGCCAATGGCTTCGATATCGGGTAACCCTTTTAATCCAATGCTTAAAAAGAAGCCCACCAGAAACACTTCCTTGAGACTGAAAAGAGCCTTGGCCATCTCTGGCGCCTTGGAATGGCCGGCCACCAGCATTCCCAAAATCAACGCACCCAGATCGGGTTTCAGACCCACTATCTCGAAACCGTCGGCACCTGCCACCAGGGCCAGAAAAAGGCCGAAAAGAATAACCAGCTCACCGTGACCGCAGCGGTCCATGATTTTAAATATAAAAGGTCGGGCGGCATACAGCACAACCGGTACCAGAAGGGCCCAGGGCGATGGCAGTTTGCCGGTGGATGCGGTAATAAAGATAACCGCCAGAATATCCTGCATGATTAGGATTCCAATGGCCACCCGTCCATGCAGGGAGGTCATCTCGCCTTTTTCTTCAAGAATTTTGACCGCAAAAACGGTGCTGGAAAAACTTAGAGCAAAGGCAATCAACAGGCTAAGCTTGAAATCCAGCGCGGCAAATTTGGATAAACCGGCTGTTGCAAGCATAAACATGCCGCTACCAAAGACGATGACGGTTATGAGCATGTGAATTGAGGCACCGGCCCATACCTCCGGGCGCATGAGGCTGCGCAGCTTCAGCTTCAATCCGATACTGAATAGCAATAACAGGATTCCCACATCGGCCAGCTCGACGATGATAGCCCCGCCTTCCGCACCGCTGGCTTTAATCGCAAAACCGGCCACCAAATAGCCGACCAGGGGGGGCAGTCCGACCTGTCGGGCGGCAAAGCCCAGAGCAAATGCAATGATGATGGCAAGCGAATCCATACTGTTCCTCTCCTGAAGTTAATTCAAGGCTGTTCCATTTTCCAATCGGCAGTTGTAATACAGGCGTTTGTATTGGCGACCTTAATCCAGCAGAAATTTTCGACTGCTGCGGATAGGGTTGCTGACAGCAAACTGAAGAATAAAATGGCCCGTAGAGTCAGATGCAAGCCGATAGTGGATTGGCTATACTGAATTTTACCGAACAACGTCTTTGTTATCGTACGGCGCATCTTTTCTGTCATGGGTTAAAAGATAATTTTTAGTGTTAAGATATAAATTTAACTGGAAATAGCAAGTATAAAATGGGAAAAACACATAGGTTTCATCTTCCTAAGCTTGACATAAATTGGAGTGTGTATAGGATAATCGCCATAAGATGGAATTCTCCACCGCGAGGAGATCAACGCATAGATAGATCCAATGACTGCTTTGAGTTTTGTTTGCAGGAGCCCATAAGATGCGAAAACTGACTTTCATTCTGCTATCTATCGGTTTCACATTTTTGATAAGCAATGCTGCCGAAGTCAACGCCATTGAATCTGATCTGGGCATCACAGAAAAATGGACGGGTGACTTCGATGGGATGACTGAAAGACATCTGATCAGGGCCCTGGTCCCGCCCAGCAAGACCTTTTACTTTCTAGATGGTGCCATCCAGCGCGGTTTAACATATGATCTTCTCAAAGAATTTGAAACCTTTGTGAATTTGCAGCTGCAGCGTAAGGCCTTGAAAATAAAAGTGGTGGTTATTCCCACCCGACGAGACCGGCTGCTACAGGCGCTGGCGGAGGGGCTCGGTGATATCGCCGCCGGGAATCTGACCATCACCCCGGCACGTATAAAAAAAGTTGATTTTTCTGCTCCCCACCTGACCGGCGTGGATGAAATCGTCATCAGCGGCCCAGACTCACCGACGATTAAATCCCTCGATGATTTGTCCGGCAAAGAAATCCACGTTAGAAAATCCAGTAGTTATTATGAAAGCCTGCTGCAGCTCAACACTCGTTTTAAACTCTCCGGCAAGTCACCCATCAAAATTGTACCGGCTGATGAATACCTGGAAGATGAAGATCTTCTGGAAATGATGAATGCGGGACTGATTCCGATGATTGTGATCGACAGTCATAAGGCCCGATTCTGGGCGCAAATCTTTCGGGATCTGAAACTGCATCCGGACATCAAGCTCAGAAGCGGCGGACAGATCGCCTGGGCCATGCGGCCAAACAGCCCTCGCTTGAATGAAGTTATCAATCAATTTATGAAGGCGCATCGAAAAGGCACCCTAATGGGTAATATTTTATACCGACGCTATTTGCAAAACACCCGCTGGGTCCGCAATGCGCTGGCAGAAAAAGAGTTTCAGCGCTTCAAAAAAGCGGTCGATTTTTTTAAGCGCTATTCTCAGCAGTACAATTTTGACTGGTTGCTGATTGCTGCTTTGGCCTATCAGGAATCGGGTATCGACCAGACTAAACGCAGCCCGGCCGGTGCGGTGGGTGTCATGCAATTGCTACCCGGCACCGCCGCCGATGCCAATGTCAATATACGCAATATCGAAGTCATGGAACATAACATCCATGCGGGGATTAAATACCTTCGTTTTCTCCACGATCGCTATTTTAAAAACCAACCCATGGATGCGCTTAATAAGATGCTTTTTACATTTGCGAGTTACAATGCCGGTCCTGGAAGGATCTTAAAGTTTCGGCAACAGGCACAGCAAATCGGATTCAATCCCAACATCTGGTTTCGCAACGTAGAAATTATTGCGGCCCGGCAAATCGGAGCGGAAACGGTGCAATACGTCAGCAACATCTATAAATATTATATCGCTTACCGTTTTCTCGTGATTGAATTCAGCTTAAAAAAAGAAGGGAAAATCCGGGCGAATTGAGCCCAGATCCGTAAGTTTTAGATATCCAAATCAACCCGGGGCCTGGCGTCGGCATTTTTATCAACGACAGGCTTGCAGTCGATGATGCGTTTTGCAGTGATGCCGTGGGCATTATTCAGCTGATTTTGGACCTGAGCGGAACGCTGATCAGCGAGGGTCAGCAGGGCGGTATTGGCTTCATCGCTTTTTGCTGTTGATTGCGCATCAGAGCGCCCTGTTACCAATGCGCGATCGCTTTCGGTCGCCACACCACAGACACTCACCTGTATCTCCGGATATTCCCGCATAATCGTGGACACCCTTTGGATATAATCAATGGCTGCGGCATCGAGTTGATCACTACCCGGTTCGAACGCTATGGGATTGAGACGGATTCTTGCGTTGCCTGTAATGACCTGTTCGGCCACCGCCAGACCGATTCCATATGGCCCCAAAGCGAACTTTAGATACGACAATGCAGAGGTTTGTAAAGTTTTCACCAGGACCTTGTTGACGGCATCGGCGATGCTGAACTCCGGATCATTGATATTGCCGCTGATGGGGATATTGAGTCTAACATTGTTTTGCTTATCGCGCATCAGCTTTAAAGCCGAATCGAGCGGTACACTAATTTTCCCCTGATTTTCTTCCGTTGTTGGTTCAGCTTTGACACGTTCGACCTTGGGATTGAATAAGATTAAATCGATGTTGCCGTCTAATTGGTTTTGATTGATTTTTACGGGCACGTCCGCCTGCAGTTCGCCGCTAACAAAACGATATCCGGTGTTCTGGATGGCAAACGGAGATAGGGGTGGCAATTCTAACGCTTGGACTTTGCCGACCCAATCCAGGCTGAGTTTTTCGGCCAGCGGTTGCATTGTGCCATCCAGGGAAATACGGGCGTCTTTTTTGTCGGAAACCAACAGCTTAACCGACACGGGTTGTTGGGGTCGGCTGCTGTCTATGTTGGCCAGACTTGCCTCTACTATGCTTAAAACCATAGCGAACGCCGGGCTGGCTCTCTCATCCTTGAACTGCAGACCGCTGTCTCCGGCAATGTTAATCTGCCCGATGCGGTAATCTAATTTGTCAGATTTTTTATTGGTTTGGGTATCCGTCTTGGCGCGCCGTGTTTGATCACCAGAAGAAGCATCACTTCGAATAGATGCCAGTCGGTCGATGGCCGGCCATTTCCCCTCGCGGTCTCTGTGCAAAAAGCCTTTGACGCCGGTCAACTGGACTGTTTCAATGGCGAGGTTTTTCTGTTGCGACAATTGGACATTTTCGAATTTGATGTCCTGGATGCGAAGCGGAGTGGAATCCGCTTCTGGCGATGGTGCAGATTCGCGCTCTGCCAGCAACGCCAACTCGTTCAAAACGACAACCAACAAAGTGACCGAGTTTAGGCCATCTATTTTGATGGCTTGCAGGTCAATTTGGTTTGTATCGAGCAACCGCTGTTCGGTTTCAGAGTGCAGAATTTGAAAGTCTTTAAGAATGACATCAGTTTCGGCCTTGAGTGCAGAATAATCATTGATTTCTCCGGTATCCAGGCGGCCTTTCCAGGATAATCCCTGATGTTCAAATGTGAGTTTGTGGTCCGGCACAACGACGCGCAATTTGCTGCCCTCGAGGGCACCATTGCTGATGAACCTCTGGTCATCAGTTTTTGTCTTTGCGGAAAATTCAAGTGCCCCATTCCAGGTGAGCTTATTTTCAGATAGATTGAACGCCGGTGATTCAAGTTTAACATCTTCAACACTGAACTCGCCATCGGCTTTAATATCCTGGTTGGTTTGATCCTGCGCATAGTTGACTTTGCCCTTCCAGTTGAAATTATCCTCTTGAACCTTGAGATTTTCATTTTCTATTGCCAAGCTTAGCATGGACCCGTCCATCCGACCCTCTGCATTGATCTTTAGTGCTTCTTGTGATTGAGGGATGTCAATCCGAATGCCGCCTTCCCAGGTCAGATCCTCTTTTGATAATTTTATATCCCCAATTTGGGTACGGACTTGATGCAGCCTTACAGGACCCTCCTGGTGGTGCTTGAGGCCATTGTCATTCGCATGGCGCGTGTCAATTTTCAGATCAACGTCAACTCGCCCTTCGAGTGTGTTGATTTGCGGTTGCAGCAGCTGGGCAAACGGCTTCAGGTTCAAACCCGATAATTTGATCAGGCCAGCTACTACCATTTCACCGCCGAACGGAGAAACATCCATCTGGAGTTGCATGGGAGCGTCATTGAGTTTTCCGCTCAGCTCCAATCGGGCATTATCCTCTTGCAACCAGCTGGTTAGTTTTAAGAGTTTCGCCTTTTCGATGATCAATTGCGACTTGAGCCGGG
Organism: Desulfobacterales bacterium; assembly: GCA_030066985.1. Classification (NCBI taxonomy): domain Bacteria; kingdom Pseudomonadati; phylum Thermodesulfobacteriota; class Desulfobacteria; order Desulfobacterales; species Desulfobacterales bacterium. The sequence goes on along the minus strand of JASJAN010000003.1, from coordinate 65,461 downwards.
CGCTGATCAATTTAACCCTGCTGTTGATGACCGTTGCTTCCTGAAACGAAAAATTCCAGGAGGAAGGCTCACTGGTTTCTTTGCTTTGCGGTAAGGTGATGCCGCCGATTCTCCAATTGCTGTTTTCAAGCTCCTCGACGGTTATTAGGGTATCGCTGATGGTAAAGCGCTCCAGTACGAAACGCTTGCGGACAAAGGGGGTCCACTGAATTTTAAAAGTGGCTTCCGGTATCTGAAGCGCGGTCTGCGCACCAATGATGACTGACAAGTTGGTAAGGGTCAGACGTCCGGTCAGCGGATTAAAATCCACATCCTCTATGTTGACCTGATCCGCACCCTGGTTTTTGAGGTAAGCTTCAATTCCGTAATCGATTCCTATCGGCAGCATGCAGAAAAACAACACGACCAAAAGGATGAGGCCGATCAGGATCCAGAACCAGCCCCGCTGAAATAATTTCTTTTTTGGAGACTGCTTTTTTGAAGACGGGTCTTGCATTACCAAAACCTTCTTTTATCAAATTTTACATCATAACCCACAGGAACCTTACTACTTTAAGAGTCAATAGCATGCTCAATAAAGCAAACGATATACGCCGGTTTGCTAGTATCTTCAGGTTGATCTAACACTTTAAAGGATTTTAATGCTTAAACATCGGTTGTTTGAACTGCAGGCTCGCCGGAAGCTTTCTTGGGCTTACGCTTGAATTCACTTATGCGCTGGAAGATCACGAAAAAGACCGGTACGAACAGGACCGCCAGGGCCGTGGAGGCCATCATGCCGCCCATTACCGCGGTGCCCACAGCCTGCTGGCTGGCCGAACCGGCCCCGGAGGCAAAGACGAGCGGCAGCACGCCGAAAATGAACGAGAAGGCGGTCATCAACACCGGTCGGAACCGCAAGCGGGCGGCTTCAGCAGCGGCTTCAACGATGTCTTTGCCGCTGGCGCGCAGCTCCCTTGCAAATTCCACGATTAAAATCGCGTTTTTGCTGGCCAGGGCAATCAGCAGCACGATGCCGATCTGGGTATAGAGGTTGTTGTCAAACCCGCGCATCATCAGCGCAAGGGCCGTCCCCAAAAGGGCCACCGGAACGGCCATGATGATAACTGCTGGGCTGGACCAGCTTTCATATTGGCCGGCGAGCACCAGAAATACCAGGGTCAATGCCAGGGCAAAGATCAGAATGGCCTCACCGCCCACCTGCCTTTCCTGGAACGATATGCCGGCCCATTCAAAGCCCATGGACGGCGGCAGTTTGGTGGCCGCCATTTCCTCCATCAGCGCCAGGGCCTGTGAGGAGCTGTACCCTGGGGCCGGCGCGCCGCCGATGGTGGCTGTCGGATAGAGATTAAAGCGAAAGACCACCTGTGGGCCCAGCGTATCTTCGACATCCACCAGGGTGCCGATGGGCACCATCTCGCCGCTGTTGTTGCGCACCTCGAGCTGGCTGATATCTTCGCTGCGAATGCGAAATTCGGGTGCCGCCTGGACCTTGACCTGAAAGGTGCGGCCGAATTTATTAAAATCGTTTATATAGGCCGAGCCGAGATAGGCCTGCAGGGTGCCAAAGACTTCGCTTAGCGGAATATTCTGTGTCTTGGCCTTGGTGCGGTCCACATCGATAAACAGCTGGGGCACATCCGCCCGAAAGAGCGTATAGAGGCCTATGAGCCCGGACTGAGCTTCGCCATCACGAATGATCTGCTGGGCCCATTGCTGCAGTTGAGTGGGGCCGACACCGCCACGGTCCTGCAGGCGAAAGTCAAATCCGCCGCTGGTGCCTAAGCCCTGGATGACCGGTGGCAGGACAGTAAAGATCATGGCTTCCTGGATTTGATTAAATTGGCCCTGAAGTGTCGCCAGAATCACATCCTGGGTCAGGCCTTCTTCTTCGCGTTGGGCACGATCTTCGAATACGATATACAGCGCACCGGCATTGGAGGCATTGGTTTCATCCAGGGCCGAAAAACCGCCGATGGTGATCCAATCCTGAACACCGGGCGTCTTTGAGATGATGGCATCCATCTTTTTGACCACCTCGCGCGAACGCTCCTGTGAGGCGGCATCCGGCAGCTGGTAAACGGCGATACCATAGCCCTGGTCCTCGATGGGCAAAAAGCCGGTGGGGATCGACAGTAAACTCCAGCCGGAGACCACAATAAAACCAAGGTAAACCATTGCCATAAAGGCCGTTCGTCGGACCATTTGGCCCACAATGCGGGCATAACCATTTTCGCACCAGTCATAACCGCGGTTGAAAATACGAAATACAATATTTTCTTTTTTGCCCGGCTCACGGGGCCGCAGCAGCAAAGCACACATGGCCGGACTCATGGTCAGGGCATTGATGGAACTGAATATGGTGGCGACGGCAATGGTCAGGGCAAATTGCCGGTAAAGCTGACCGGAAATGCCGGGCAAAAAAGCGGTGGGGACAAAGACAACGATCAACACCAGGGTGGTGGCGATCACCGGTCCGGTGATTTCGGCCATGCCTTTGATAGCGGCTTCTTTACCGCTCAGGCCCTCCTCCATTTTTTTGCTGATATTTTCAACCACCACGATGGCGTCATCGACCACAATGCCGATGGCCAGCACCAGACCGAACAAAGAGATCATGTTGATGGAGAAACCCAGGGCAGCCATGGCGGCGGCAGTGCCGATCAACGATACCGGGATGGCAATGCCCGGGATAATTGACGCCCGCCAGTCTCCCAGAAAAATAAAGATCACGATAAAAACGATAATGGCGGCCTCGATCAGGGTCTGATAGACCTGGGCAATGGATTCCTCGATAAACAGGGTCGTATCAAAAGGAATGCGCCATTCCAGACCCTGGGGGAAGGCTTGCCCCAGCCGTTCCATGGTGCTGCGAATGGCCCGGGCGGTGTCCAGCGCATTGGCGCCCGGCAACGGATAGATGGAAATGCCGGCGGCTTCTTTGCCGTTGTGACCAAAGAACATGTTGTAGTTTTTAGCACCCAGTTCCACATGTCCGACGTCCTTGACGCGCGTCACACGGGTGCCTTCGGCGGTTTTGATGATGATGTTGGCAAATTCTTCAGGCTCGGCAAGTCGCCCCAGCGTGTTGATACTCAATTGGAAGTCCTGGCCGGTAGGCGCCGGTGGTTGACCGATCTGCCCGGCGGCCACCTGGACGTTTTGCTCCTCGATGGCGCGGATGACATCCTGGGTGGTCAGGTTCAGTGCTTTGAGGCGGTTGGGATCCAGCCAGATGCGCATGCTGTAGTCTTCGGCCCCAAAAACAGTTAGGTCACCAACGCCCGGCTGACGCAGCAACTCATCTTTAATTCGTAGGGTAATGTAATTGTGGATAAATAGGCTGTCGTAACGTTCATCCGGCGAGCTTAGGGCAACAAACAGCAAAATGTTGGCCGAGCGCTTTTTAACCGTGATCCCTTCGCGTTTGACCTCTTCGGGCAGCTTGGGTTCGGCCGTGTTGACGCGGTTTTGGACCAGTACCTGGGCGATATCCACGTCAGTGCCAACTGCAAAGGTAATGTCCAGGGTATACGTGCCGTCATTGGCGCTTCTGGATGCCATGTAGAGCATATTTTCGACGCCGTTGACTTCCTGCTCGATGGGCGAGGCCACCGTCTCGGCTAAAACCACGGCATTGGCTCCCGGATAGGTGGTTTTGACCTGTACGATCGGTGGGGCGATTTCCGGGTACTGGGCCACGGACAGCGTACCAAAGGCCACCGCCCCGGCGATGACGATCACCAACGACACTACAGTGGCCAGTATTGGACGTTCGATGAAGACCTTTGAGATCATGAACGAACTTTCTCCTGCTAAGTCGCTATCACTGATATGTGTGCCTTGCGTAGACAGTTCTTTTTACCACGAAGAACACGAAGGTCACGAAAAAGTCAAAATAAATTATTCTTTGTGCGCTTTGTGTCCCACGCCCGCCATGCGATGCCGCAAGGCGAGGCGGGCGTGTTTGTGGTAAGTTTTCTTTTTGCCAATACTAAGACGATGTTGATGATTTGTCGACTGAGCTGTCAGATTCTTTGGCCTTTTCGTCCTCTGCAGCAGGCTTTGCGGCCTGTGCCTGCACGGGAGTGACCTTGGCTCCGGGGATGGCCCGTTGGATGCCTTTTACCACCACTCGATCCTCAGGCTTGAGGCCCTCACGAATCACCCGCATGCCATCCTTCAAGTCGCCGATTTCAACATAGCGTTGATCGACATTGTTTTCATTGTCCACCACCAGCAGGTAGCGCCCCCCCTGGTCCAGGCCCAGGGCGCGCTCGGTGACCAGCAATGCATCTTCGCGCTCATTGATCGGCAAACGCACCCGCACAAACAGCCCGGGCACAAGAACATAGGGCGGGCCGGGATTGGGGAAAATGCCTCGAAGCAGCATAGTGCCGGTTCCCGGGTCAACGGTAGAATCCACGAAATCCATATGACCTTGGTGGGGGAAACCGGTTTCATTGGCCAACCCCAATTCAAGAGGGATTTTATCGGGATTGTCCGCTGTAATCCCTTCTTCACGGGCTCTTTTCATGACAGCCAATAGATCGCGTTCATTGATGCTGAAATAGGCATAGATCGGCTCCCATTGTCTGATGGTGGTCAGCAGCGTAAATTCACCGGCGCCTACCAAATTGCCGATATCCACTTTTTTGCGGCTGACGCGTCCATCGATGGGGGCCCGGATGGTGCAATAGCTCAGATCCAGAAGTGCTTTGTCCAGAGCCCCCTGGGACGACAGCACCGTTCCTTTGGATTCCTCCATCTCGCCTTTCCATTTGACGACATTGGCCTCGGAAGCAGCGCTTTGCTTAAACAGCGTCAAGTTGCGCTGATATTCCTTCTTGGCGCGCTCGAGCTGGGCCTTGTGTTTTGCCAGGCGACCGCGGGCATTTTCAACCGCGGCTTTGAATGGTTTGGGGTCGATGATGAAGAGAAGTTGTCCCTGCTTGACGAAATCACCGTCTTGAAAATGCACGCTTTCCAGAAACCCTTCGACCCGTGCCCGAATCTCGATTTCTTCGATCGCCCGAGCCGTTCCGGTGAATTCCAGATACTCGGTGACATTTCTCACCAGAGGTTTGCTGACCGTGACTTCCGGTGCCGGCGGCTCGACGTATTCGTTTTTTTCCCCGCAGGCATAGAAAAGCCCTGACATCAAAATGGCAAATAATAGGTAAATGGGCTGATTTAGCCGCTGGCTACCACCTAAGTGCGACATTTTAATTTCCCCTGTGCAATGTGGATAATGGTTGTTCCCAATAAGTGGTCCTTTTTGCATTGGGATTTACGTCGGATCTGCTGACGGTAATAACAAAATCTTGATTAGTCAACCCATTAAACCACATGGACTGCCACATAAATATCAAAGCGATACCGAATCAAAATCAGCTCATAACTGGCGTTACATGGTGATGGCAATCAGTTCTTGTGCAAAAGTGTCGGCAGACTTATCTTGAAATATCTTTAACTTCTGTTTATAAAGAAAATTTTAGTGCCCACTCCGTTTTGGCCATATAATTTACTAATTAAGGATGCATCAGCCGACTGAGCAGCAGGAGAAGATAGATGCCCGCAGAAACGAAAAAGAAATTTCGCTTTAGCTTATCTACCAATATCATGATCGGTCTATTGTTGGGTGTTCTTACAGGTCTTTTCTTCGGTGAGTACTGCGCCCGTCTGCAAATTATCGGCAACGCATTTATCAAACTGCTCCAGATGTCGATTCTGCCGTATATTGTGGTTTCCATTATTGCCGGAATTGGTGGCTTGTCGTACGAGCGGGCCAAAGCGTTGGCTCGCAAAGCTGGTGTGCTGCTGCTGTTATTCTGGGCCGTTGGATTTTTTATCATCCTGGTGTTGCCGCTGGCGTTTCCACACACCGATACCGGTTCGTTTTTCAGCACCAGTCTGGTGGCGCTCCCCAAAAAAGTTGATTTTGTTGATCTGTATATACCTGCCAATCCGTTTGAGTCGATGGCCAACAACATCGTCCCGGCAGTGGTGTTGTTCAGTCTGTTTGTTGGCATTGCGCTCATGGGGGCCAAAGATAAAGACGTCATCATCAAACCGTTGTCCACCTTATCCGATGCGCTCATCAAGGTGGCCAACTATGTCGTCTATCTGACACCCATCGGGGTGTTTGCCATCGCCGCCAGCGCGGCCGGGACCATGACAGTGGCTGAATTCGGGCGCCTGCAGGTTTATTTTATAACCTTTTTCGTGGGAACCGTTGTTCTGACGTTCTGGATTCTGCCGCTGATGGTGGCTGCTTTTACCCCGTTTAAATACAAGGATATTGTCGGGGTATCCAAAGACGCGTTGATTACCGGCTTTACCACCGGTAACCTGTTTATCATTCTGCCGGTGCTGATTCAGAATTGTAAAAGCCTCTTTGAGCAATACCAACTGGACCACCCGGATATCGACTCCTCGGTTGATATTATTGTGCCGGTTTCCTTTAACTTTCCGAATCTGGGCAAGCTACTGATGCTGTTGTTTATCCTGTTTGCCGGCTGGTTCTATGGGGTTTCGGTTTCCCTGCTGGATTACCCCAATTTCATTTTCTCCGGTCTGTTCAGCTTTTTCGGCAGTGTCGATGTGGCCATTCCCTTTATGCTTGATTTGTTGCGCATCCCGGCCGATGCCTTTCAACTGTATCTGGTGTCCGGTGTGGTCAATGGACGCCTGGCAACCCTGCTGGCGGCCATGAACCTGGTGGCCTTTACCCTGATGGCTACCTGTGCCATCACGGGTCTGATGGCCATCAACTGGCGTAAAGTGTTGATTTACAGCCTGGTTTCAGTTCTCCTGACCCTGGGCCTGACATTAGGCAGCCGGGTTTATCTGACCCTTTCGCTGCAAAGCCTTTCCCAAGGCGGTGATACAAAGATTACCCGCATGAAGCTGATGACAAAGCCACAGCCGGCCGTTATTCGCAAATCGGTTCCAGCTGAACCGGCAGCCGTTGAAGCGGATATTTCACGCCTGGAGGCCATCCGACAGCGTGGCAAGATCCGGGTAGGGTATCATAAAGATAATTTGCCTTTTTCATTTTTTAACCGTTACGGCAACTTGGTGGGACTGGATATTGACCTTGCCCACACATTGGCGGAAGACCTGAAAGTCAGAATCGAATTTATCCCCTTTGACTTTGAAACCTTGGCCGAACAGCTTGTAAAAGACCATTTTGATATTGCCATGTCCGGAATTATCATCATGCCGGGCTCTTTACGGAAGATGGTGTTTACCGAACCTTACATTGAGGCCAACTGGGCCTTTGTGGTCAGGGATCATCGCCGAGCGGAATTTGCCAACCTGGAAACTGTTAAAAACATGTCGGGCTTGACGCTGGGTCTTTCCGCTGTTGCGGATGCAGCTTTTGAGGTTGAGAATTTTTTCAGCGACGCTAAGGTAGTCGTTCTGGATAAAGTTGGCGAATTCTTTCTAACTGATCAAGACAATATCGATTGTCTGCTGATTAGTGCCGAGGCCGGCTCGGCCTGGACCCTGCTGCATCCCGAATACCAGGTGGTGGTGCCCAAGCCCAGGATTGGCGCTCAATTGATTGGCATTGCCGTTGCTGACGGTGACAAGGAATTGCTGACCTTCCTGAACAGCTGGGTCAAAATTGCCGTCAAAGGGAAACTTACGGATGAATTATTCGATCACTGGATAATTGGCCGGGGCGCTGAAGAACAACAGCCGCGCTGGTCGATTATGAGAGATGTGCTGGGTTGGGTTGACTAGTCGGTTTCTGATTTTTGCCTGTCTGCCTGGGCCAGCTCTTCGGTGGCGCGTTCGAACTCGGCGATCACCTGGGCGCCCAAAAGCAAGATAATCGACGCAATCTCGATACTCAGCAGAATGACCACCGCAGTGGCGAAAGAGCCGTAGATGACGCTGACCAAGGAAAGTTTGGCAAAATACCAGACCAGCACATGACGGGTAATTTCCCATAAAATGGCAGCTGTCGTCCCGCCAAGCAGGGCATGGCTTATCGTGATTTGCCCGAAGGGCATTACCAGATATAACGATGTCAGCATGAGTATCAAACCGACCAGCCCCACCAGGTAAAGCCCGATGCCGGAAGCCCAGGCGAAGCCAAAACTTTTTCCAAAAACAGTCAGGGTTTCACCTTCGATGGAATCCAGCACACCTGCAATGACAGTGATGATCACAATCCCGACGCCCATTAAAATCATATAGATGTAAGGGATGATGGCCGAGATCAGAAAATGTCGCCGATGGGTTTTGATGCGATGGTAAAAGATGACTGACATGGCCGACTCCAGCATGCTAAAGGCCATGGAACTGAAAAAAAGCATAACGCCGATACCAATAATGCCCACAAACTGGCGATATCGAAATAAGGCCCCCACTTCTTCGGCTATTTTTTCGGCGTGACCGGGGACTATCAATTCCAGCTCCTTTATGATGATTTCCAATAACTTTTCCTGCTCGATAAATTGCGACAACCCGATTAAAATCAGCGCCAGCATGGGAATGATGGACAGCAGGGAATTATAGGCCACGCCGCCTGATAAGAGCAGACCCTGATTGCGCTTAAATCCCTTCAGCACCCGCCACATAAATTTGCCCGGGCGCCTCAGTATTTGTCGGCTATATTTTTTGGTGTCCGTCATGCGTATTTTGTAGGATTTTGTTTAAAAAGCGATTTTTAAATGGCAGCTGAGAACGCGTTCGCTTTATCGTAGCCGAATGAAAGGAATTTGAATATTGGACTGTTGGAATAATGGGTTTGGTGGAACAATAATTGTTTTTAACAATATAACCGGCACCGAAAGTTAAAGCCAGTGCATCAACCGTATTTCATACCCAATATTCCATTGTCCCACGATTCCATATGCATTACTTTGTATCCAGCTTTAAATTTTTCAAGACGGCAAATTTATTTGAGCGGGTTTCCTGCGCGCACCCGCAATCATTTTGATTGAGGTTAGATCCGCATTGCGGGCATAGGCCTTTGCAGTCTTCAGTACACAATGGCTGCAGGGGAATGGCCATCAACACCTGTTCTTGAATGCCCTGCTGTAGATCTATTTCCTCTCCCCGAAAATACAGCAGGCCTATCTCTTCAAGCTTCAATTCAATCTCATCGTCATCGAGTACATCCATGAGGCCCGGCACTTCACGGGTGTAGGTTAAGGCAAAGTCTGACGCCAGGGGTGTGTCAAAATCTTTCAGGCAGCGGCTGCACCCGATACGAATTTGGGTTTCGAAATGACCGTCGACCTCGTAAAGCTCTCTGATCTTGAATGCCTTTACGCTGATATTAAAAGGTTCCCGAAATTCGCACGTCCCGTTTTTAACGAGGTCTGCAATTATCGGCAGAACCTGAGGTTTGGCTTCAAATTCACGGAATATTTCTTTATCTTTGATTTGTTCGGTATGCAGGATTAGCTTTTTCATATTTGAATGGATTGCAGAATTGATTATGAGTCGATGCTTTCAGTATGATAATGCAATTCCTTTGGTTAATCAAATGCCCTTTTTGCGCGTCCGCCAAATAAATTGAGGTTTAATGCAGACTTTGATATGTTTTCATTATGAGCGCTGCTGCGAAAAATGATAAACAGGAATCCGCGACACCCGCAACAGGTCCCAAAGACAATGCAGCGTCGACTTGCAAGCGCTGCGGCACCTGCTGCAGCAAAGGCGGGCCCTCTTTTCACGAGGCCGATAAGGCCTTGATCGAATCCGGCGTGATCCCCGCCAGGTGCTTGTATACCATTCGCAGGGGGGAAATGGCCTACGATAATGTGCGCCAGTGCCTGGCGCCGGCCAGTTCAGATATCATTAAAATCAAAGGGAAGGGCAACAGCTGGACTTGTTTGTTTTTTGATGAAGCGCATGCGGCCTGCACGATTTATGAAGACCGACCGATTGAATGCCGGGCGCTTAAGTGCTGGGATACGGCCGAACTCGAAGCGCTATATACCCGAAAACGATTGAAACGCTCGGATTTGCTGGCCGATATTGAAGGCTTGTGGGATCTCATTACAGCTCATCAGGAACGCTGCAATTACGATACAATTTTAACTCTGGTGAAAGCCATTAAAAGCAAGGGGGCAGCAGATGCCCGGCAAAAACTTGCGGAAATCATTCTATTTGACATCGAGATTCGAAAGCTGGTGATATCCCGGGGAGAGCTGGATGCAGACATGCTTGACTTTTTATTTGGTCGACCCCTCAGCCAAACGCTCAGACATTTCGGTTTAGAAGCGGTAAAAAAAGGAGATAAAATCGTCGTTGAGCAGCGTTAAGGCCATAAACGAATCAAATGATCCTTCTGATTCACGGGCCTGCAAGATGTCATTTTACCTGTGACAAACCACCCCTTGAAATTCTATCAGTGGTATCTGGTTCAGACTCCGGCTGCGGGGTTCCAGCCTCAGTGGCTGCCGGGTTTTCAATTGATGCTTCGCCCCAGATATATTTGCCGTATTTGGCATAACCGAGGACATTATTAAGCCGAGGGTCGGCGCTGCTGTCTGTCGGAATAATGTTGCCGGTAATCAGTGGGTGAAGGTAACTGGCCAACTCCCGACAACCGCCTCCGGTCAGAATGATGGAATCGATATCCCAATCATCAGCCCAGAGCCGGTCAAGATCATTCGCAATGGTCGACGCTAGCTGTGAGTAGACCTGATCCCTGATTTTTTCAAATGAGAAGCCGTGGCCGCGCATCTTGATGGTGCCTTCCTCAGCCGCTTTGTACAGACGGTAAAGCTCGACACTGACGCCGCATTTTTCTCTGAGTTTGTTTGAAATAACACCAAATCCCTTTGAAATACCGTTGTCAAAAGTGCGGCTGCCACGGTCGATATAGCGTAAATGATCAAGAATGGTAAAGTCGGTGGTGCGAAAACCAATATCGACCACCCCCACTTTTTGATTGGCCATCTCCTCGTTGATAATCTTGCCGTCTTCATCCATCAGGCAGTTTAAGATACTGCCCAGGGGCTGCGGCAGCATGCGCACCTTGTTAATATAAATTTCACGGGTGGTCTTTTCACCGCTGTGGGAATGGTAGGTGACTGTGTGATGTCCGGTCAGAATCTCGTTAAAACGCTCATGGTTTTGTTTAAAAAATCCAATCGGCAATCCAGAGACAACATTGATGGGAACATTGATCGGTGTATTGTTTTTTAAAAACAGTCCTGCAATGGTCAGTGCCAGAATTCTGACATAATCGGTGATCAGCCGTTCCTGGTCGAGCGTAAAGTTTAAAACGCTGGACTGTTGCTCGGCCAAATCGCCCACAAAATAGGATTTGCCGTCGATGGACACATGGATATGATCCGTTGGCCTGCTGTCACCAAAATCCGCCCAGAATTGGATTTCAGATGCATCCCCGAAAATTGATTTAAATATGACGGTTTCCTTACCATCGGTGGCTTTTGTAAAACCAAAACCGATATCAATGCCCAGAACTTCCATTTTTGCCTCCCTAAACTATATGAGCGACGCACACGCCAAAACCATACTTATATAAAAATATATCCTATCGTTTTTTAAAAGTCAAAAAAATCAAGTAATCTAAAAGTTGATAGATTTAATTGATTTTATATTGATTTCAGATGTTTGAAAGGCTTATGCCCAACGGCGACCCCATCAGCAGCGCTGCTGTAGTCTGCTGAAACCTCGCCAGAAACAAATGCGCCCAGCTTTGCGATAGCATTAGAAGATATTCGCTTTTCTCACAAAGCGGATCAGGGGGCGTTATGATAAGTTTCGGGCAATTGGATCGTTTTCTTTAGCAGATATCACCCGATTTTTTGATCAAATATTGATTATAAAAAGCGCGAGACTCAAACAATTGTCCAATCGATCTTAAACTTGTCTTTGAGAATCGAGGCAATATGGTCGTCAAAAAAATGATGCTCAACAATATGGGTATCGGTATTATATTTGATCTCAAGATGTTGCGCGTCCGGTACTCGGCTAACACGGCATTGTGAAAGCGCTTTAAGACCAATGCCGGCAGCTTTTAGCACGGCCTCCTTTGCCGTCCAGTACCGGAAAAAGGTCTCAATGGTCCTATCCGCCAGTTCCCATTCAGATTCAGATGCTGTTTTTTGAAACAAAGCTGAGCTTCTTGAACAAACTTTTTCAATATCAATACCGACCGGTGAGGGGGCCACCACACCGCCGACGTACGCTGCCTTGTGCGTAATCGACCAGTAGGTTCCGTCAAAGGGCAACGGCGCTTTGCGCTCATCTTGATCCAGTTTGCCGATCCGCACGCCACTTTTTTCAGCCGATATTTCCAACGCCCGACGGGCATGCTGACTCAAATACTGGACGCGTTTTTTGGGTGTTAGATCTTTAATCACCTCCGGAACAGCCATTATCACGGGATATATTGTTTTATCTCGGAATGCGGAATGCGGAATGCGGATTGAGTCCATTTTCATCAACTTTTGCTAACTTCTAATTTATAATTTTGTCTTTTTTCTTCTGTCATCCGTCCTCTGCTTGCCGCGGCGTAGCTCGACAGAGCGAAGACGGGACTTCTGACTTCTGGCCTCTGACTTCTTTCCTCTGACCACCAGCGCCAGATCATAAACCGTCTTTTTCGGAAGATCATATTTTTGAGCAAACGTGCGGGCGATTTCGGAGAGGCTGCCCGTTTTTTTGTCCAACGCTTTTTTAAGCTCAGTCTGGATGCTTTCGATATCCGGTTTTTCTATTGAATCGCTGCCTGCCACCAGCAAGGTGCACTCACCCTTCACCACCGGTCGAGCGCTGATGGTCTCTAGAATTTGAGACAGTCTGCCCCTTATAAATTCCTCATGCAGCTTGGTCATTTCCCGTGCAAGGACGGCCTTGCGATCTCCCATACAGGCAATGATGTCCTGCAGGAGTGAATGAATGCGCTTGGGTGACTCGTAGAAAATGAGGGAACAGGACGGATCCCCCAAAGCGGTCAGAAATGTAATGCGTCTACCCTTTTTTTTAGGGGCAAACCCGACAAACATATACGAATCGGTGGGTAGACCGGATACGCTTATGGCAGCCGTGGCGGCGGATACCCCCGGGATCGGGGCTACCTTGATCTTTTTTTCAACGGCGGCTGCTATCAATCGAAAACCGGGATCGGATACGGCCGGTGTACCGGCATTGGAGATTAGCGCGATCGATGTCCCGTCCAGCAATTTTCCGATCAGCTGCGGGGCGCGCTGTATCTCGTTGTGTTCATGATAAGAGATCAGGCTCTTTTTTATACCGTGATGGGACAAAAAACGGCCGGATTTACGGGTGTCTTCGGCTGCCACCAGATCAACCGATCGTAAAATGTCGAGCGCCCTGAGGGTAATGTCGTCCCGGTTGCCTATTGGTGTGGCGACGACATATAGGACCCCTCTTTTTGGGAAATTTTTGGTGTCACTCATAAGCTAAATCAAAGGCATTCTTAATAATGTCGACCCGTGGTGTGTCCTGATTGGATATCACGGAAACCACATCAAATCGGGCCCGGGCTGAGCTTTGATTGGTGGCTTTAAGGTAATAGAGGGCCACCATTGATATTTTCTTTTGTTTTTTAGGGGTTACCGCCCATTTAGGACTTCCGAACTGTACCGAAGTCCTGGATTTGACCTCCACGAAAACAAGGGTATCTTTTTCTTTGGCGATGATATCTATTTCGCCCAGGCGGGTGCGATAATTGGTTTCGATAATTTTATAGCCCGCTTTTTTCAAATGCCGAACCGCAAGCGCCTCACCCTGTTCGCCAAATTTTTGCCGCCAATTTTTCATTTTCAGATCTCAGGGCATTTTTTTTATATTTTAGATAGCTCAGTGTACACTCCTATTTTAGAATTCATCAATAGAAATAAATAATAAATAAGGTGTGAATTGCTTTAAAATGCGTAGATATTAGTCGAGGGTTAGGCGCGAGGAGGCGAAAACGGCGCCGCGTACATATAGTACGTCAGCCGCTTTCGGCGACGAGCAACACCACCCTCGGCTAATAGATGGGTATTTTTAAGCAATTCACGAGTATTCTTTGACGCCCCTAAAGGTCTTCCGATGAATCGGACAATATCCAAATTCGCGGATGGCCTCTTTGTGCGCCAGGGTGGGGTAGCCTTTGTGCTTATAAAATTCAAATTGTGGATAGTATTCGTGATACTTTTCCATCAGGCGATCTCGAGTGACTTTGGCCACAATCGAGGCTGCGGCAATCGATACGCTGAGGGTATCGCCCTTGGCAATCGGCTTTTGAGAAAGATGAGATGAAATTCTGAATGGACCGTCGATCAGAAGACAATCGGGCTGGGGGGTTAGATTGAGGGTTGCCATGGACATCGCCAACAACGACGCCTGCAGGATATTGATGCGATCGATCTCAACCGCATCGACGATGCCAATACCCACTGAAATTGCCTGCTCATAGATCCCATCATACAAAAGGGCCCTTTTTTTGGCTGACAATTTTTTCGAATCCGTAACATCGACGATCGAAAAGTTCGGCGGCAGAATCACTGCTGCAGAAACAACGGGACCGGCCAGGGGACCCCGACCGGCCTCGTCAATACCGGCAACCGTTTTGAATCCTTTTTCAGTGGCTTTTTTTTCGAAAAACCACAAATCCATAATTTCACATCAGGAATCAGAAGTCAGATGACAGAAAACAGTGGACGATTGGATGAAGACAGAGATGCATATATTTTTTCTGTCTTCTGACCTCTGACCTCTGCATCTAATTTAAACGGCGCTCTTTGATCCTGGCGGCTTTGCCTCTGAGTTTGCGCAGATAATAAATTTTGGCACGCCTGACCCGGCCCCGGGTGACCACTTCAATTTTATCGATGGCAGGCGAGTGCAGCGGAAAAATTCTTTCTACGCCGACTCCGTAGGAAACTTTGCGAACCGTAAATGTTGCATTCGTGCTACCCTTGCGTTTGCCGATAACCACGCCCTGAAATACCTGTATACGTTCTTTTTCACCTTCTTTTATTTTTACGTGGACTTTGACATTATCGCCCGGTCCAAACGCAGGGTGGTCAAGTCGCATTTGCTCTTTTTCCAACTGTTCAATCTTTTCCATCATTCCTCCAAAAAAATCAAAATATCAATTTAGTGCTTAATTTAGTCCTTACTGTTGAACCAATAGCCGGTCAAATATAATCGCCGCCGCAGAACGCACCGAAAGATGGTTGTAGTCTGTTTTCCCTACGATCGGTTCGAGCACATAATCGGCTGTTAATATAAAATCTTCGCTCAACCCCCAGGCGGTGCCCAATACCAGCACATGTGGTTTACCGTTTTTCAACATACTACGGCATTTTTTATAACTGATGCTCGCCGGGTACCTTCGCGCGCAGGTTGCAATCGTTATTGGATGCACGCCCTCTGAAGCGGTTATCTGGTCGACCACATCCGCGTATGCGTCATTGACCCGGATCATCTCCAGAGCGCTGCGCCTCTTGGGATTATATTGCGCCCCAATGCCTTCAGTCCAATGAGAAATGATTTTTTCCACCAGATCTTTTTGGTCCTCAAGGGGCGTTACGACAAAAAATGCCTTCAAGCCATATGTTTTGGTGGCCCTCGATATATCGTGCAAATCCAGATTGGTCAAGGCGGATGCTATTGTTTCGCCGTTTTTATTGACCACCGGGTAATGCATCAATGCAACATAAAGATTGGGCATATCGGTTTGCCCGTTTACCCGTTAGCCCGTTTAGCCGGTTTCCTATCCAATAACTATCGGGCTAACCTCCAATAAATTGAAGGGTTAAAATATTATGTTTTTGGTCACCTGGACATCATTTGAAAATCAGGTGTCCGATTCTTTTTTTAAATGATCCTTGTGGTGCCAACTTAAAATGTTTTGGATATTCCGGGACCACTTTTCTAATATTTCGATCTCCCTGGCGCATAATTCTTTTTTTTGCAAAAGATCGATGCGCCTGATTAACGTTCGCATCAGCGCTGATTCCAGCCGCCAATTTTCAATCTCTTTATGATGTCCGGATAACAGCGTATCCGGTACGGCTTTGCCTTCAAAGACCTGCGGGCGCGTAAAGTGGGCGTGTTCGAGCAACCCATCTGCGAAAGAGTCTTTTTGGGCAGCATCTTCACCCCCCAGCGTGCCGGGGATCTGCCGCGTGACGGCATCGATGACAACCATGGCGGCCAGTTCGCCGCCAGTCAAGACATAGTCTCCGATAGAAATTTCATCGTCAATCAGGTTGTGATCGATGCGGTCATCAACGCCTTCATAGCGCCCGCACACGAAAATAAGCTCCTTTGACGCGGCCAGTTTGTGTGCGATTTTTTGATTGAAAACACGTCCCTGTGGTGATAGCAGAATTTTTCGGGCGTTCGGCGCTTTTTGTTCGGCAGCCCGGATAGCTGCGGCCAAAGGTTCAGGCTTCATGACCATCCCGCTGCCGCCACCATAAGGTCGATCGTCAGTTACCTGGTGCTTGTCTTCGGCAAAATCCCTGATGTTCAGGGTAGAGGCAAAAATGTTTTTTTCTTCTATGGCTTTTCTAATAATCCCGTGCTCCCAAAAAGGAGCAAACATATCCGGAAAGATGGTTAATACGATATATCTCATATTTTAAAGATCAAATTCAGCTAATCTTCTTCCAGACCATCGGGCAGGTCAACCCGCATTAAATTGGATTCAATATCGATGGTCTGCACAACCGATTCAAGCGCCGGAATCAAGACCTCGCGCTCGTCATTCTTAACAACATAGACATCATTGGCGCCGGTTTCGATGATCGATTCAAGGCGCCCGAGGTAGCGATCGTCGGTTGTAAGAACCTTTAGACCGATTAACTCATACCAGTAATAAACACCTGTCTCTAATTCTGGAAGCGCCGCCTTTTCGATCTGCAGATCGGCGCCGACCAATGTTTTTGCCTGATCACGGTGGTTGACGTTTTTCAATGCCAGAAGCGCTCCCCGGGAATGTGGCTTGATCCAGTCGATGTCGTAACCTTTCTGGCTGCCGTCGGGGGTGCTGACCGTTATGATGGTGTCCGGCGCGAAAATTTCCAGCGATTCGGCATATGAATGAATCTTGAGGATGCCTTTAATGCCGTGGACCCCCACAATCTTTCCAATGATGACGCGTTCTTTTATGGGTTCCGGTTTATTCAATAATTTCCAGCACAGTGCGCTTTTTTAATTTGGCAGATGCGGCGCTGAGTATCGTTCGCATGGCCTGAGCTGTTCTGCCTTGTTTGCCAATAACTTTGCCCAAATCCTCTTTGGCCACTTTAAGTTCAAGGACCGATGTCTGATTTCCCTCAACCTCAGTTACACTGACATCTTCCGGGCGATCCACTAGTGCTTGAGCGATATAGCTGATCAGGTCTTTCATAGCGCCATCTCCTTTGTGTACCGGTTGAGTAACAGGGGGGATGAACGACTAAATATAGAGCTAACCGCTTAATGTTAGCACTATGCTTTATCGGCGAAAATGCCTTCTTTTTTGAATAAGCTTCTTACCGTGTCTGACGGAATGGCACCTTTCTCGATCCAGTAATTGATACGATCCTGATTTAAGGTGATCTCTGCCGGATCTTTTAAGGGGTTATATGTACCTAATTTTTCGAGGAATTTTCCGTCTCTGGGGCTTTCACCGTCAGCAGCGACGATTCGATAAAACGGCTTTTTCTTGGCCCCGTGTCTTGCCAGTCTAATTCTAACACCCATTAATGTATCTCCTTCAAAATGGCAGCACTCCGCGGCCCATACCGCGCATGCCACCCTGGTTTAATTTTTTTAACATTTTTAACATCTGCGTATAATTTTTTAAAAGCTTGTTTACGTCTTGAACCCGGGTGCCGCTCCCATTGGCAATGCGCTTACGCCGGCTGCCGTTGATTATTTGATGATTTTGCCTTTCCTGAGCGGTCAT
Source organism: Desulfobacterales bacterium (assembly GCA_030066985.1). Lineage (NCBI taxonomy): Bacteria > Pseudomonadati > Thermodesulfobacteriota > Desulfobacteria > Desulfobacterales > Desulfobacterales bacterium. The sequence continues at coordinate 47,550 of JASJAN010000003.1, read as the reverse complement.
GGAATTAATAATGGCTTCAATTCTAACAAATTCTTTTTCATCCACCTGCAGATTTTTCAATTGTTTCATCTGCCCCATTCCCGGGATCATTTTTAACAGATCGTTAAAAGAGCCCATCTTTCGAATCTGCACCATCTGGTCGCGGAAGTCCTCTAACGTAAACTGGCTTTTTCTTAGCTTTTTTTCAAGTGCTTCCGCTTTCTTTTGATCGACGACATCCTGTGCTTTTTCTATCAGGGTAAGGACATCACCCATGCCCAGAATACTGGACGCCATCCGATCCGGATGAAATGCTTCCAGATCGCTTAGTTTTTCACCGACGCCGATGAACTTGATCGGCTTGTCGGTTATGGACTTAATGGATAGGGCCGCGCCGCCGCGGGCATCGCCATCCATCTTGGTCAGAACGACACCACCGATATCCAGGGTCTCATTGAATGCCTTGGCAATATTGACCGCATCTTGACCGGTCATGGCATCGGCCACCAGCAAAATATCAGACGGATTAACGGCAGTTTTGATATCCGCTAGTTCCGCCATAAGGGCTTCATCGATGTGCAGACGCCCGGCGGTATCCAGCAACAGCGTATCGCATCCTTGCTGCTGCGCACCGCTGAGCGCCTCCTGACAGATTTGAACCGGCGTTTGATCCGTGCTCGACGGGAAAACCGGCACATCCAGCTGGTTACCAAGCTTTTGCAGCTGTTCGATGGCAGCCGGGCGGTAAACATCTGCCGGGACCAGGTACGGTTTGCGTCCTTTTTTCCTCAAAAATACAGATAGTTTGCCAGCCGTCGTCGTTTTGCCGGAGCCCTGAAGGCCAACCAGCATGATGGCAACCGGCGTTCTGCCCGAAAGATTAAGCTGCTCGTTGCGCCCGCCCATCAATTCTGTCAGATTTTGATTGACAATTTTGATAACCTGCTGGCCGGGTGTCAGGCTTTCCAGGACCTCCTGACCCATCGCCCGCTCTTTGATATCAGCGATAAAGCCTTTGACAACCCGATAATGGACGTCGGCTTCCAAAAGGGCCATGCGGACTTCTTTCAGCCCTTCCTCTATATTTTTTTCCGTCAGCTTGCCATGGCCTTTGAGCTTGCGGAAAATTGAATTTAATCTGTCACTTAAGCTGTCGAGCATGGTTTTTACCCGATTGAATCCATAAATTCTTGAAAATACAATCACAACAATGATATGTCAAGAAAATTAATTGCCACCAAAAGCATATAAAACCACGAAGATCACGAAGGTCACAAAGAAAAATTATTCGATTTACGACTTTTAGACTCTTCTTTAACTTCGCACTCTTCGTGGTAATGTATCTTATATGTCAGAGGCATAATTGCAATTTCAGATTACAAATGCGGTGTGTCACCAAAAATGAAAACTCTCGGTAAAAAAATAAATATTATGGAGCTTTCCAGAGAACGCTTAAACAGTTGGCTGGCGAGTCGCCACATTGAATCCTACCGGGCCGATCAGATTCTGAAGTGGGTTTACACACGCCAAACAGACTCATTTGACCGCATGACGGACCTATCGCAGGATCTCCGTGCCCGCTTGATGGATAATTTTACCATCGACCGCTTGACTATTGAGCACATCGCAACATCCAATGACGGCACCCGCAAATATGTGTTTAAGCTTAAAGACAGCAAACGCGTTGAAAGTGTCCTGATACCGGAACGCGACCATTATACCTTGTGCATTTCGAGTCAGGTGGGCTGTGCTCAAAATTGTGAATTTTGCTTTACCGCCCAAATGGGTTTTCAGCGCAATTTAAGCAAGGCCGAAATTGTTTCTCAGGTTCGCGACATTAAACATGACCTCAAAGATCCCAAATTGCTGACCAACCTGGTTTTTATGGGTATGGGCGAACCATTGGCCAATTACCGCAATCTGGTCGCCGCCATCGACATCATCACCGACGGGCGCTTTGGTTTTGGTTTTGCCGGGCGTCGGGTGACCGTCTCGACGGCCGGTCTGGCATCCCGGCTGGCCGATCTGGGCCGCGATACCCGAGCGAATCTGGCGGTCTCGCTCAATGCAGCCGACAATCAAACCCGCAGCCGTTTGATGCCGATCAATCGAAAATTTCCTATTGAAAAATTACTCGAAGCCTGCCGGCACTTTCCGCTGCCCGGCGGCCGGCGCGTCACTTTTGAATATGTCCTTTTAAAAGATGTCAACGACGCCGCCGATGATGCCCATCGTCTGGCCAAACTACTGCGGCCCATTAAATCCAAAATCAACTTGATACCGTTCAATTCCCACCCGGGATGTGGTTATCAACGGCCAACCGAAGATGCCATCCTGCGATTTCAAAAAATTCTAATCGATAAAAACTACACGGTCATGATCCGGCGCAGTAAAGGACAGGATATTTCAGCCGCCTGTGGGCAGTTAGCTGTAAGGGGGGCAGGTTTATAGGTAAGAGAGGTATTACGCATTGAGTGTCTTTTAATTTTATAGGTAACATTTAGCGGGTTCAAGGTTCTGCGTTCATAGGTTCAGAGTTTGATTTACAAAGGACAAAGATCTGAGATCGTAAAACAATAGCAAGTTGAAAGTTAGAAGCAGCTATTAACCAGCGTTCACAACCTTTGAACCCTGAACCCTGAACCTTTGAACCTAAATGAGCAGCTTTTTGAAGTCCGAGGTGGGGATACCGATGACTTCGATAACCCGTTTGCCCGCCGGGCTTTTGACAACCACTTCGATGGGGGTCAGGTTGGATGCTTTGCTGTAACCGACGCATATTGAGCTGGCCAGATAAACCTCTTGATCTGATCCGCCGTTCGGAACCAATGCGATGGGGCTGGGGTAATCCTTGACATCAATAATCGTATCCATTTTGGAATCGTGATATTTTAATATGTTTTCATTGTCTTTTTCGGTGCGCCCGACAATCAGTTTCGCGTCTCGGTTGAGACGAAAATGGCGGCCGTATTTTAAAAGGTGCAATTCTTCTTCGGTGCATGTGTCCTGATGGTCAAATAAGTCCTTCAACCGGCGGGAATAGCCGACATCGGTCAGCAGGCAGCCGCCGGCCGGAGCTGGGTAATCTGTGAGGCCGAATTTAGAGGCCAGCTCAATTTGCCGTTTGCGACCCCGTCCGGCAATATCCAGCAGCTGCTCCCGGTCAACCCAGCCTTCCTTTTCAGGAATCGTTTCCGGAAGTTTCTTGGCGCTCAGGGGACGCAGGATGTATCCCTTGAAACCGGAGTGCTTGGCCACATACATCAGAGACGATTTCGTCTGGGACATGGGTCGCTGCCCCAGGACTTCTCCACTAAACAGAAAATCGAAATTGTTGGCCGCCATCATCTCCCCGGCCAGTTTGAACATGAGCGCGTGGCAATCCATACACGGGTTCATCTGTTTGCCGTATCCGGCCGGCGGATTCCTGAGCATCTTCATGTAAACCGGGTAAATGGGTTTGACCGTCAGAGGAATGCCGGTTTTTTCGGAGGCCTTGCGGGCTTTGGCCGCCGTAAAAAAAGGTGTTTCAAAGGAGATCCATTCAACATCAATGCCCTGCTCGCGCAGCAACAGACCGGCCAGCGTGCTGTCCAGGCCGCCTGAACAAAGGCCTAAGGCGCGTATGTTTTGTCTTCTTGTATTCATAGCCTATCGAGCTGCTTTTCAAATTTGTTTAGTGATAATCCTTTAATACGCTGTTGTTTGCACTTTGTCCGTGGTCGGTTGTACCGGTCTGAGATTTTTCTGTCTTGACTGCGTTTGCAAAAGCGGCGTATATCCTTCGTTTTAATACAGTAAGATCATAGCTTTACAATAGTCTCTATAAACAATTTTTGCAACTGACGACGGACAACTGACCACTGACCAATTGATATGCAGGTAAAAACACGCGCTGATAAAATCCGCAGGATTCTACGTGAAATTTTTCCGGAAGTTAAAACCCAATTATTTCACCAAAATCCTTTTCAACTTCTGGTGGCAACCATCCTTTCGGCCCAATGCACCGACAAGCAGGTCAACCAGGTGACACCGGTACTCTTTAAGCGCCTGAAAACCCCTGCTGATTTTGCCGCGGCCCATCTTAAGACCATTGAAAACCTGATTCGCTCCACCGGTTTTTTCCATAACAAGGCCAAAAACATAAAAAATTGCGCCCGAGCCATTTTAGACCGGCATGATGGGCAGGTGCCTCAAACTCTGGAAGAGCTGGTGAAGCTTCCGGGGGTAGGGCGCAAGACCGCCAACGTGGTTCTGGGGGCTGCATTCGGCATTCCCGGTGTTGTGGTTGACACCCATGTCGCGCGTATTTCAAACCGGCTGGGTTTAAGCGCAAACAAAAATCCAGTTAAAATTGAATTTGATCTGATGAAAATCATTCCGCGGCGCGATTGGAATGATTTCTGTTTGCGACTGATTTTTTTTGGCCGCGCCACCTGTATGGCCCGCAAACCCAAATGCCCACATTGTCCGCTAAACAAAATTTGCCCCTGGCCTGATAAAACCCGCTAGTGTTGCGCAACGAATTCCTCGCTGTTGTTACTTCCTTATATTATATAAGGTAACAAAATCTATTTGTATAAATAAGTACAATAAAAATTTGGATTTGTATTTAACCCACGCCTGATTGCCCGATCTGAGATCGAGCGCCTGAATCAAGCTTTCTATTTAAAGCTGAAATCTCCCGTTAAGCAGCTGAAAAATAAGATTTATTGTTATTATTTGTAATTATAAGTATTATAAACTATAAGTTCAGTAATAATATTGACATATTATTACAATAAAAGCTATAAAACCACTTTGAAAATCTGGATTTGGCCCTGAAAAGGCGTTGTGGGTCCACAGGCGGATCATTATGAAAAAGCTTTTGACCACTAAAGAAGTCGCTGAATTTTTAAATGTGAATGAAAAGATGGTTTACACCCTGGTGGCTGAAAAAGGTTTGCCGGCTTCCAAAGTAACGGGTAAATGGCTGTTTCCCAGGCATCTGGTGGAACAATGGGTTGAAACCCAGACCATCAACTATCCGGAAACAGGCAACCTTCATTCCATAGACCCGGGTATCCTTATTCTGGCCGGCAGCAACGATCCCTTATTGGATCGTGCGATTTCGCTTTTCAACAGCCAGACTCAGGCACCTTTAGCAGTATTTGGAAACCTGGGCAGCATGGGCGGCCTGCGAGCCCTACGCCAGAATCTATGCCATATTGCTTCAAGCCACCTGCTGCAGGATGATGAGGAAGACTATAATTTTGAATATGCTTTCCAGGAGCTGGACTCCATGCCGGCGGTAGTCAATTTTTCACGGCGCGAGCAAGGTCTCCTGGTGGCAAAGGGCAATCCCAAAAAGATTTGCGGCGTCGCCGATCTAACCCAACCCGATATGCGAATCGTCAACCGATCGCCGGGGACCGGAACGCGTCTATTGCTGGATCGCGAATTTAAAAAAGCCGGCATTAAAGGAGAAAAAATCGATGGTTACGGTAATGAGGTTCACCGTCATCTGGACGTGGGGCTTGAAATCCTGGCCGGGCGTGCCGACACCGGCCCCGGCATCGGGACTGTCGCCGGGTTATTGAATATCGATTTTATCCCCATTCGCTGGGAACGATTTGATCTGATGGTTCTAAAGGATCGATTTTTTGATGAAGCCATTCAGCGGTTTTTAGGTCTTTTGCACGAAGAGCCGTTTCGGACCATGGCGGATGCCTTACAGGGCTATGATATCAGCTTAAGCGGTAAGATGATATATCCGGGTGCGGATGATACAGAACAGAAGACAGATGACCCGTCTTCACTCTGACGAGCTTCCGTCTTCGTTAACCGCCGTCGCTAAAGCTATGGCGGCCAAAAAAACTTCGCCGGACAAGACGCCGGGCAAGCAGAAGATAGATGACAAGAGACAAATGACAGTGGAGCGAATATGGAAATTGGATGCAAAGGGAGGATGTAATGAAAAAACTGGGGATTAAACTTTTTATAGCGGTTTTAACGATTTATTTTTTTGGCGGCATTGCTTCGGCAGGGGATAAAATCATAAAGATGTCGACCACAACCAGCACCCAGGCTTCCGGTCTTCTGGACATCTTGCTGCCTGAGCTGGAAAAGGATACCGGCATTCAGGTGAAGGTCATTGCAAAAGGAACCGGAGCGGCGATCCGCGATGGCATGGACGGTAATGTGGATGTCATCTTTGTGCATGCCAAAGCCCGTGAGGATAAATTTGTGCACGATGGGTATGGTACAAAGCGTTATGCCGTCATGCATAATGACTTTGTTATTCTTGGCCCTCAAAAAGATCCGGCTGCCATAAAAGGGTTGACCCATGCGGCTGCGGCCCTCAAGAAAATTGCGGCGGTCCAGGCAGGGTTTGTCTCGCGGGGTGATGACAGCGGCACGCATTCAAAGGAGCAGGCCCTCTGGAAATCCACCGCTTTACCTCTGGAAAAAATGACGCAAACCATCGTCAAAAAGGGCAAGAAAAAAGAAGTTAGATTTGTCCGTCCCCAGGGCCAATGGTATCTGTCCATCGGGCAGGGTATGGGCAAAGCCCTGACCTTTGCAGATGAAAAGCAGGCATACATCCTGGCCGACAGGGGCACCTATATTAAGTACAAATTCGGACGCGATGTGCCCATTGACCTGGTGGTGCTGTGCGAGGGGGATCCGGCTTTGGCAAATCCCTATGGGGTGATTCCGATCAGTCCCCAAAAACATCCGCACGTCAAATACGATCTGTCCAAATCCTTTGCCGAATGGCTGGTATCAAGCAAAGGGCAGACAGTGATCAATAATTACCGTCTGTTGGGCAAACAACTATTTTATCCGGATGCGGTTAAATAGGTTGTGCCCGTTGAGCCCGTTGGCCCGTTTAGCCGGTTACGCAATCTTCAAATCAGTCACTTTCATTCATAAACCGGCCTAACTGGCTCAACCGGCCAACCTTTAGCTAAAGGCTATTTTGAAATTATAAGCAATAACATTTTTGATTATTTAACACCCTGGATTGAGCACCAATTGTGGAATTGCTGATTGACAGTTTTATTTCCGCCATTGCCCTGGTTGTTTCACTTGATCAGGAGATGGTTGATATCGTTGCCGTTTCTTTAAAGGTCAGCGGTTATTCAACGCTTTTTGCCAGTTTGGTGGGGATTCCGCTCGGTTTTTTGGTTGCCTTTGAATCTTTTCCGGGCAAGCGCTTTATGATTACCTGCCTCAATACGCTGCTGGCGGTTCCAACGGTGGTCATCGGGCTTTTTGTATATGCCTTTATTTCCCGCCGCGGGGTACTGGGTGTTTTCGACCTGCTGTACACCCAGAAAGCCATTATTATTGGTCAGACTTTGCTGATCATCCCGGTGATCACAGCGCTGACCATTGCAGCCATCAGCCGAATTGATCAGCGCTACCGCAAGACAGCGATGACCCTTGGCGCCAATCGCCTGCAAACGGCCTTTGTCATATTCCGTGAAGCGCGTTACGGTATAGTGGCCGCGGTCATTGCAGCATACGGCCGCGTCATCTCGGAAGTCGGTATCAGCATGATGCTGGGCGGCAACATTCGCGGATTTACCCGCACCATGACTACCGCCATGGCCCTGGAATATGACAAAGGCGCCTTTACCCTGGCGGTGGCCCTGGGCATTGTGCTGCTGGGTCTGAGTTTCGCAATGAATCTGTTATTTCATTTATTTCAGGGAAGGATTCGTTCCTGATGCTATTTAATATTGCGCGGCTGACCAAAACATATCAGGATCGTACGATTCTTGATATTCAGAAACTGGATATCGCAAAAGGGGCGATTTATGGGCTGCAGGGCCCCAACGGTGCCGGCAAAACCACCCTGTTAAATATTCTAGCCTTTCTTGAGCCCCTCACCAACGGTGTGTTGACGTATAAATCTAAACCGGTACAGTTTGTTGAGCCTTACTTGCAGCGTTTGCGTAAGGAAGTGGTTCTGGTTGATCAATTGCCCCTTCTTTTTACGACGAGCGTATTTAATAACATGGAATTCGGTCTGAAAATCAGAGGCATTGACAAAGAAGAGCGCAAGCGCCGAATTATCAAGGGGCTCAATATGGTGGGGATGGCGGATTTTATGGATTCCCCCGCCCATCAGCTTTCCGGCGGGGAGACCCAGCGGGTGGCGCTGGCTGCCCGCTTGGTGCTCAAACCGGAAATATTGCTGTTGGACGAGCCCACCGCCAATGTCGATGTTGCCAGCGCACAGCAGATCAAAGAAGCGGCTTTGATGGCGCGCCGGGAGTGGAACACCACTTTGCTCATCGCCAGCCACGACCGCGACTGGCTGTACGATGTTTGTGACCAGGTAATGCACTTGTTTAAAGGTCGTTTGTTCGGCACCGGCAGGGAAAATATCATTTTCGGTCCCTGGCGTCCTTTGAGCGGACATCTTTGGGAAAAACAATTACCCGACGGGCAGTGTATTCGCTTGTCCGACCCGCCCGGACCGGATGCAGTGGCTATTCTTGGACTCTCAGGCATCGCTAATGGAATGGATAAGCAGCGAGATGAACACGATGCCCCTATCCTAAAGGGCATCGTCACCCGTCTGACACTTGATAAAAACAGCGCCGATACGCTGGCCACCATTCTTATCGGTTCCCTGCCGCTTACCCTAAAATTGTCCCACCACAAGGTTCAACAGGAAAACCTCTATCCGGGCCAGCACGTCACCCTCAAGTATGATCCAAATACTGTTAAATGGCTCTAAACCAATATTAAATTCGTAAATTTTTACCGGACGTAAAGGTTTCAGGTGTCAGGTTTCGGGTGTCAGTAACTAATGGGACAGGAAACAGACGCCAGATAATACCTTATTTACTCGCTTTCACCATCTGCACTGCCCTGTCTTTCCGATGTGCCCTGACACCTGACACCTGAAACCCGAAACCTAATAGTTTGGGATTGCAACATTGTGCGTGAATCCCCATACATTGGAATTTATGAACCAATTAAAAAATAGATGAAATGTATCGGATGGCGACGAAGAGCAGGGTGAGCATGAGAATAATCTTGATGATCTTGGCGGGCATATATTTTTGAAGACGTGCGCCGCAATAAATGCCTAAAAAACCGCCGGCGCCAAATAAAGCGCCCAGCGCCCAGTCCGGTGCAATTGCCAGACCGGTATACGCAAATAACGGGGCAATGCCGGCATAAAAGACAACCCCGGCAATCGAAGTGGCAAACGTGGCAAACAAGGTGGCACCGGCGATGGTGTACACCGGTAAACCGAAAAACGCTACCAGAAATGGTGCAATAATAGCCCCCCCACCAATACCGTAAGTGCCCCCGACAATTCCAACGATAAACGCGAGCACCAGCAAAGCTATGGTATTAAAAGAAAAGGTCTCACCGTAAAAGCTATAGCTGAAACGGGTTAGGGAGACGTTGATGGTTTTAACACCGGTTGTCTGGATGGGTTTATTTTCAGCCTTCGCTGCCTTGCTGTCTTGTTCGGCATAGAAACGTTCTTCGGCAGCTTTTGCTTTTTCAATTGAAATATCATTTTTTTTAATCGTTGATTGAACGAGTCGCAGGCCGATATATAAAAGTACGCAACCGGCAAAAAATTTGAAACTTTTTGGATCCGGCAAATACAAAATTCGAATAATAGCGCCGATAAATATACCCGGCAGGGTTCCGATGATAATAACCCAGGTCAGCGGCCAGGACATGCGCTGTTCTCGCATGTAGCGATAAACGCCGCTGGGGATGGAAACGACATTATAGAACAGATTCGTGGGAGAAACTGCTGGGCTTGTAAAACCCAATATACTGACCTGAAAGGGCAATAAAAGGAATGCGCCGGATACCCCGGCGGTTGAAGTAAACAGTGAGACAATAAATGCCACGCCAAAGGGGATTAATGGCGAAACCGTTACGCCTGACACCTCAAAATGCATCAGCCTGAATCTCCGGTGATTCGATGTTTATCACTTGATCTGCGCTTATATTCTGATGCGGTTATTATGATATTTTTTTGAATGAATAGCAAACATGAAAATTTATCCTGACTGGTTTTACTTTGCATTATGGTTGAATTAAGATAGTATTTGGTATACAAGAATCAATTTTGATAAGAAGCTAATGATGTCCACCTCATTGAGACCATCAGCGGGCGGATCATGACTGAGTCTCTGTTAAATGAAATCTAAAACCAGATTAAATCTGCTAACTAAAAAGGATACATCCGTGAAAGTGGGTCGAAATGATCCCTGCCCCTGCGGCAGCGGGCTAAAATATAAAAGATGCTGTCTGGGAAAAGAAACCCAGGATAGTAAAGATCCCGGAGCGCTGTATGCCCAACGCTACAAGATCCGTCTAAAAAAGCAATCCGATATATTGGGTATTCGCAGTGCCGGGCAGCTGGTTTTGGACACTTTTGATCAGATCACTCATCTTATTCGACCGGGAATAAAGACAGATGATATTAACACCATGGTGCATGAGTTTACCGTTAAAAACGGGGCCCGCCCGGCGCCTCTAAATTACAGAGGATTTCCGAAAAGTGTCTGTGTTTCGGTTAACGAAGTTGTGTGCCACGGTATCCCCGGCACGCGGGTGCTGGAAGACGGCGATATCGTCAATATCGACATTACTTCGGTGTTGGACGGCTATTATGCGGATGCCAATCAAACCTTTTTTGTCGGCACGCCCGGGCCCGATGCAGTTAAAATTGTCGGCGTTGCTAAAGAGTGTCTCAAACGCGGTATGGCTATGGTTCAACCCGGCAACACCATCGGCGATATTGGTTGGGCCATTCAAACTTACGCTGAGAGCCAGAATTGTTCGGTGGTAAGAGACTTTGTCGGCCATGGCGTCGGGTTTGAATTTCACGAGGCGCCTCAGGTCCCGCATTTTGGCCGGCGAGGGCAGGGCATTCGTCTTATTCCGGGGATGGTTTTTACGATCGAACCCATGATCAATATGGGTAGCCACGAATTGAAAATTCTGGATGACAATTGGACGGCGGTGACTAAAGATAAGTCTTTATCCGCTCAGTTTGAGCAAACCATCCTGGTAACGCAAAATGGTTACGAAAGTTTAACTCCGTATAATTTGTCCTAAGGATTCTCCGTGATAGACCTGCCTGTTCTGTTTTGAGCGAAAATTAATATGGCCTCACGCAAAGCCGCAAAGGCCCAAAATTTCATTAAAGCCTAAAGAATTTTAAATTTTACCTACGCTCAAGAGGTCTGTTCGACTTCCCAAACGCATCACACTTCAGACACTAAACCTTCCGGTCGCCGACCTGTCTTTTTAGCCACAATCTGCAAAATTCCCAGCATAGCCAATACAATCACAATGATACAGGTGCTCATGGCATTGGCGCTGGCAGTCCAACCATCATTGTCTAACATGATGATTTCGATGGCTGCCAGGTGGACGGTGGCCGAAACCAGAAAGATCACGGCGCTGATAGTGGTCATTGAGCGCATGAAGAAATAGACAAAGTTTTGAAAGAAGGCTACCCGTGACAGGGGAAAGATAATGCGGAAAAACGTGCGGAAGGTATCGCCGCCGAGGCTGATGGCTGCCTCTTCAATGGACGGATCGATGTTTCGCAGATTGGATATACTGGACAAGATACCCAGGGTGAAATTGCAGATCACGATATTGATCACAATGATCCAGGGGGTTCCATAAAAAAAGTAATACGGTTTGTTAAAGGCCAGAATGTATCCCAGTCCCATCACCAGACCGGGGATTGCCGCCGGCATGACCGACAATAAATAAATCGTCTGTTTCATAAACGGCTTGCGGGTTTCCATAACATAACCGGCAACTAGTGTGATAAATGCACCGACAATTCCTACGATCAGCGAAACCCAGACACTGGTCCAGATAGCGGAATATCCGCCGATGGAGGGAAAATTATAATGGGCCAGGGTCAGCGTCCAGTCATAGGGCCAAATTTTAACAAAAGAGCCGATGATAACGGTGGCAAATACAAGAAAAATGGCAAAAGTCACCAGGCTGCAATAAATCGTGTAGGAGATCTTTTTTAGCGGCCGCGATGGTGGAATCACGGGTCTGGCCGCCCCGCTGATCATCGAAAATGTTTTGCGGGAAATGTAATAATTAAGCATGAACGCCATCAGCGACGGCACCAGTAAAATGATGCTGATGGTTGCTCCCAGGTCAAAGCGGTAGAGATTGGTGACCTGGGCATAGATTTCGGTGGCCAGCACATTATAATCGGCACCGATGACCACCGGGTTACCGAAATCGGTAATGGTTAAATTGAACGTCAAGGCTGCGGCACTGAAAATGCCGTATTTTGCAGACGGCAATGTGATACGGGTGAATACTTTAAAAGGTGACGCGCCCAGGCTTTCAGCGGCTTCATCCAACCGGATGTCCACTGCCGATAGGGTGGTATATAAAATGACAAAAGCGTGCGGCAGGCAATACAGAACTTCGGATACAATAATGCCGGTCGCCCCGTAAATATTCCAGTCTGTTTTTAGAAGATGAGCTGTTATCAGACCATTGCGGCCGAACAGATAAATCAACGCCAACGCCTGAATAATTGATGGTGCTATCAGCGGCAACATGATGATATTGCGAAAAAAGGTCTTGCCGCGAATGGTGGTGCGGGTCATCGCATAGGCGTAAAAAAACACGATAATCGTAACGATAATAGTTGTGACGACCGATACATACAGGCTATGCCACAGCGCTCTGACGGTGTAAGCGGTGGTGAAATATTTTTGAAAATTGGCGAAAGTGAAATTGGCCAGGGCAAACTCGCCACCTTTGAAGAAACTCATCTTGAGAATGGCCGACAGGGGAAAAAGCATAAAAAAGCAAAGGATTAGGCCAATGAAAATCGTCACTGTGGGAACAATAAAGCGATCGATCTCCATCCTTGCGGCCGAAACTTGGTATTGTGCGGATATGTCAGCAGCAGCGGTTGTATCCATTATGCAAATCTTAAATTATTTGCGAATCTGAAGATTCCTTAAAATTGCTCTAACCTGATAAACTAAAGGCTTTGAATTTATTGAAGTTGGCTTAAAAATAGTAGATCACGTCCAAGGGCGCGGCGCAAAACCGATTCGAAAACGGAGCATACACGGTAGTATTTGAGTATTTCGAATCGGTTTTTAACAAAGCCCTTGGGCGTTAGATGCATTTTTAAGCCAACTTCTAAATGAGTTTTCTGAACAACTCCTCATACTGATGAAACGCCTCCGGCGGAAAATAAAGTTTAAATTTATCCTTGCGTTTTAAGCCCAGACGCTCAAATTCTTTTTCGGAAATATCCACCAGCATTTCTTCTTCTTCCAGGATAAACGTCACTCTGACAATGGCGCCTAAAAAATTTATAACCTCGGCTTCAACTTCAACAATATTGGAAGGTAGATAGTTTTCGGCGAGCGAGCTTTCATCCACCAGCTCAATGTTTTCGGGCCGAATGGCCAGATATACCGTCCCTTTTTCGGAATCAGCGAGGTTTGCGATCGCTAGTTCCAGCCGGCCAAACTGGACTTTGCCGTTTATTTTCTTGCCGGTGATAAAGTTGGAGGTGCCCACAAATTCAGCAATAAAGCTGGTTTTTGGCTTTTTGTAAATTTCCCACGGCGAGCCGATCTGTCTGATCTCACCATCCCGCATGATTGCAACTCGATCCGCCATCGCCAGGGCTTCTTCCTGGTCATGGGTGACATAGATCATGGTAATACCGAGCTCTTCCTGCAGCTTTTTGATAACCGTGCGAAGACGGATACGGATCTTGGCATCCAAAGCGCTCAAGGGTTCATCGAGTAAAAGGACTTTCGGCTTGATTGCCAGCGCCCGGCCCAATGCCACCCGTTGCTGCTGGCCACCGCTGAGCTGGGAGGGGTAATGGCTTTCCCAGTCAGCCAGTCCCACCAGCTGGAGGATTTCACTGACACGTTCATCGATCAGTCGGTTGGGCATTTTACGCATTTTTAAGCCAAAGGCGACATTCTGATGCACCGTCATGTTGGGAAACAGAGCATAAGACTGGAAAACGATCCCAAAATCCCGTTTCTGCGGAATAACATCATTGATAATTTTGCCGTCATAAATGACGTCCCCGCTGGTCTGCTGCTCGAATCCGGTGATGATTCTTAACAGTGTGGTTTTGCCGCATCCGCTGGGTCCCAAAAAGCAAACAAACTCACCGGGTTCGATCACCAGATCAACATCCTTGACCGCCACCAGCTCGCCGAAATTTTTGTTGATATTTTTTAAAACAAGCTCTTTAGAGGTGGTTTCCATAAGTAGATCCGATTAAAGACAAAACTTCATAAATCCTCCCGGAGGAGGATTTATGAAGTTTCTAAATGCATCATGAAAGACAGGTCTATCTCAGGAAATGGCTTTGCCAGACTTCCAGGATTTTGGTGCGATTTTCAGACTGCCACGGAAAATCCATCGGGGCCAGTTTAATCGTTTCAAGGGCGGGCAGGTCTTTTGGCCCGGAAACACCGGGATAGGTGACGCCCAGTTTGAATTTGGCATATTCTTCCATGGCCTGTTTGCTGATGGCCCAGTCCAAAAATTTCTTGGCGGCGGCCTCATTTTTAGCGCCCTTGAGCAGCGCGTTGGCCTCAAGTTCAAATCCGGCGCCTTCCTGCGGCATTACCAGTGCAACCGGAAAGCCTTTCTTTTTCAAAGAAGAGTACACAAAAGCAAAAGAAGCGCCGACTGCATATTCGCCGGCGGCGGTCAGCTTGGCCGGTTTGGAGCCGCTCTTGATGTACTGGCCCATGTTTTTATCCAGTTTCTTTAAAAAATCCCATGCTTTGTTCTGTTCGACGGGTTTGTTCTTGTAATCCGGGTCCATCATCACCAGCAGGCTGGCGACCTGTAAAAATCCCGTGCCGGAGCTGGCCGGGTTGGGCATGATCAGAGCGTCTTTGTAAACCGGATTCAAAAGATCATTCCAGCCCTTGGGCATCGGCATGTTTTTTTGTTCCAGAACTTTGGTGTTCGGGACCAATGCGGCGGCATACAGGTCAATGGCAGTCCAGTAACCTTTGGGGTCCTTGAAATTGGCCGGAATCTTATCCCAGCCTTTGGGTTTGTATGGGACCAGCATACCCTTGGGGACAAATTCCGACATATTGGTCACCGCCCAGCCCCAGATGCAGTCAGCCTGGGGATTGTCTCTTTCGGCCAGCATGCGCGCGCCCAGTTCACCGGTAGACAGTCGGATGGCCTGAATATCCAGATCCGCCAGCTCTTTTTTGGCGACTTTCAGATATTCGACGATCTCTTCATTTTCCAGGGAAGTATACACCACCACCCGTTCCTTGGCGGCGGCTACGCCCGCGATTAGAAAAACAGTAATGAGGCCACAGATAAAAAGAATTCCAATCTTTCTCATAATATACCCTCCTTTTTATTGGTGTTCTGCTGAACTAAATTTATTTTTTAAATCGAGCTATACGTTGAAAATAGATAGCTTTGATATGTAGGGTATGTCAAGAAGAAACACGGCGTTTGCCCGCATTTCGTTGGATTTAACGTGCGGATGCACGAGCGTTTTGTTTAGAAAAAAGGGCGGCAAGTATTTTTTTATGATTGATTTTTTTTCAATACTAGCTTTTTCAAATGTTCAAAAACATCAGGTCCTTCAAACGCAGCCTTTTGTTTACCGGCAGCGATCTGCTGCATGCGCTCTATCTTGGGTTTGTCGAAATTGCTGAATTTCTCATCAATAAGCTTGAGTTGGCCATGAATCTGGTTGTAAATCAATATGGGGCCGAATAACATCTCACCGGCGGCTTTGGGTGTCAGGGTTCCGAAAATGATATGACGGCTGAGCTGAAATGCTTTGGGCGCGGGTATGTAGTCTAACAGCTCGGCAAACAACTCCAGGCTCTCAGTGACGCCATCCGGGAAATCTCTTTCCAGCGAAGCCTGACCATCTTTGGCTATTTCATCTATGTCGGATGCATTAAAGGAAAGATCGAGCTGGTCGATGCATTCCTGCTGGACGGCTTCGACCGATTCTTCTTTGCGGCTGAGCTTGACATCCGAGTCTTTGAGAATTTTGATGATGTTGCGGATTTTGACCATTTCTTTGATCAGCGGGCTTTTGCGGATGGTCACATCTTCAATGGTCGTGCGGTAAATGGGCAGCTCGTTGTCGAGAACCAATATTTTTTTTTGCTCCCCATCTATGGGCTCAACATACAGATCCAGATCCCGCTCTTTCTGGTATTCATAGGGGCTCATTTCCAACAGTTGACGCATGGCGTCTTTGTCCACCTTGCGGCCGCTTTCGGCCGGTCCAATGGAAGCCATCACCTTGGCGGCCAGGCGGTCGATTTTTATTTTGGTCAGCAGATTTTCTTTGAAGGACATGGGGTTCCCCTATCAAATATAAATAATTAATAAAACGGCAGGTCTTAATCCAAATATTTGTGGCAAATGTTTGGCCTATCGTTACGGGCTTCGGGATACTTGTTGCGCGTTTTGCGCTGTAGAAAGCATCCTTAAGTTTCAACTCGTAACCCGGAACGCGTAACCTTTTAATTCCACTATTCAAGATAGTGGAATTTTCTCCTGCTTTACCACATCGCCTTTGGCAAGTAAACTTCACAGTTAGAACCGGGTCTGATGGTTGTCGGGTTGCCAACAATGCGTTATTTGTATATATAAAAACTGAATTTTGCACGAGTCGGAGGCTTTCATATGCAAGGCATTTAAGGTCGAGGTTATCCGCCTCAAGCGGATGCCTCGGCCTTAATAACTTAGCAGATGGAAGCCTCCGGCTTGCCGCGTTGTTTTCTGGGTGAAAATTAATGAGATAAAATGATTTTCATCCTTTATACCTTGTTGGTATTTGTTAATAAATTCTATAATTTGTTTATCTGTTTGTAATTTAATGCAATCTCAACTTCTCATTAATTTTCATGCAAGATTCAGGTAAAAACTTTTTTGTATGTTACTCGGTAATTGAAAGAGGACAAAACGATGACAGAGACGGTTAAACTGATTTACGGTCAAAATGAATATGAACTTCCGATTGTCGAGGGCTCCGAGGGGGAAAGGGGCATTGATATTTCGCAGTTGCGGGCCAACACTGGCCTGATCACCCTTGATCCCGGTTATGCCAATACCGGCAGCTGCTCTAGTTCCATCACCTTTATGGACGGGGAAAAGGGCATATTGCGATATCGCGGTATTCCGGTGGAGGAGCTGGCCGCCAAGGCCACCTTTAAAGAAACCGCTTATCTTTTGATCAATGGCCGCTTGCCGAATCGCGAGGAGCTGACCCAATTTTCGATCCTGCTCAACGACAACTCGCTGGTGCATGAAGACATGCGCACCTTCTATGAAAGCTTTCCGCGTTCTTCTCATCCCATGGGAATTCTGTCGTCGATGGTCAATGCCCTGAGAAGTTTTTATCCGGAGTTACAGAACCTGGAAGAAGAGATTAACATGACCATGACCCGCTTGCTCTCCAAGATTCGAACGCTGGCGGCCATGTCCTATAAAATTTCAAGAGGTCATAAAGTGGTCTATCCTCGACCGGATTTGGCTTACTGCGCCAATTTTTTAAATATGATGTTTGATTCACCGGTCAAACCCTATGAGCTTGATCGCGATGCCGTCGATGCTTTGCGCGTATTTTGGATTTTGCATGCCGACCATGAACAAAACTGCTCGACATCGGCGGTGCGGCTGGTGGGAAGCGCCCGGGTGACGCTGTATGCCGCTATCTCAGCCGGCATTGCCGCTTTGTGGGGCCCGTTGCATGGCGGGGCCAACCAGGCCGTTATTGAAATGCTCAGTGATATTGCCGAGAACAAAAATATGGACACGGCGATTGAAAGGGCCAAAGACAAAAAGGACCCCTTTCGCCTGATGGGATTCGGGCACCGGGTATACAAGACATACGACCCACGGGCCAAGATTATGAAAAAGATGTGTGACGCGCTTTTGGCCAAACTGAAAATTTCCGATCCGCTGCTGGATATTGCCAAAGAACTTGAAGAGGTGGCGCTAAAAGATGATTATTTCATCGAGCACAATCTGTACCCGAATGTCGATTTTTACAGCGGTATTGTGTTGCGGGCCATCGGTATCCCGACCAACATGTTTACGGTTATGTTTGCCATTGGTCGATTACCGGGCTGGATTGCGCAGTGGAAGGAAAGCCTGGATGATCCCAACTGGAAATTGGGTCGCCCCCGCCAGATATACACCGGTCCGACGCAGACTAAGTTTATCCCCATCGATAAACGCTAAAAGCTATCTCAAAAATGCATATAAGGCTCAAGGGCTGCGTTAAAAATCGATTCAAAATGCTCGCATACTTACGTGTATACTCCGCTTTTGAATCGATTTTTGCCTTGCCTTTGAACCTTATCTACAATTTTTGATATAGCTTTAACCTTAGCAATTAATGCGCTAGATTAATTCCCACCATCAAAATTTGGGTGCATTGATTGGCCAACTCTAACTGACGATTGGCGCAGTCCACTTTGTCCAGCGCACATCAATGAACACTTGGGAAATAGATCCAGGCGCTATTTTGTAGTCGTCGGAACCACCATGACGGGGCAGGGCGAGTGCGCAATCACACTTTGGGCGACACTGCCCATTAGGACCCGTTTGAGCCCGGTGCGGCCATGGGTTCCCATGAGGATCAGATCAACATTTTTATCCTTTGCTTCCTGGACAATAAATTCGTGCGGCGCGCCCCCCATGTGAACGATGGTCTCGCATGGTATTTTGGCTTTGTCGACCTTTGCTTTGGCCTCATCAAGATGCTGCCGGACCTCTTCTGACATATGTTCCACAAGGGTCGGGGCAACTTCCATTTGTTCCGGATACAGATCGACAACACTGACGACAAATATTTGACTGTTACAAATCCCTCCCAGGCTGATGGCCTGTTCCACCGCGGCCATACTAAAGTCGGACCCGTCAACAGCCACCAGGATTCTTTCACCCCGGGTTAAGGGACATACACATACCAGTTCTGTCATAATAATATCCTCCCGAATAAGCTCAGCGCTCATAGCACGGTTGCCAGATGTTAGATTTCATCCTTATGCTTAGTGCGCTGCCAATATCCCAATCATGGACAGGGCAACCATAGCGGCTACCCATAATGAAAGCCATACATAAAGATAAATCTTGTCAGAGACATATGCAAACGCCGCGGCAACCAGAGCCCACAAGGCGACGCTGCAGCCCAAAGCCAGACCAAACTGCGTGAAGCCATCGCCGTAGGTGAAATACTTCAGATAAAAATGACCACCGGGGAATCCGCCGCCCACTTCCTGCCATACGGTCTGGGCATCTTTGCCCTGAAAAATGGCGTTAAAAAGCTTATAGGGATTTAAAACATTGTTTTCCGGCGCTGCCACGGATATGACCGGACCGACCGTGCAGATCAGACAGGCGACGATGGTCACCCAGTATACGATGGCACCATATACAGTTTGTGCACGCGGCATTGTCGGGGTTTCTGGAGCACTCATATCATCTCCTCCTTTAGGATTCTGATCGTGTGAATTTAATAATGGAACGGGTAACGGCGGCAAATATCACCAGAAATACCAACCCGTTGAGCCATATCGGCACCGCGCCGATGACACCCAGCATGCCGAGACCCTTGGTCAGCAGCCCGAAGCAGGCAAAAAACATAAAACCGATGAGCAGGAACCTGACAAAACCAGCCTTGACCCGGATCAGAATTAGGGAGCCGAGCAAGCCGCCCAGCACCTGCCCGACCAGCCATGGCGCAGCAAAGACCGGAATGATGGCGCCCATTAGCAGATAAGGCCAAACGGCAATACAATCGCCCATACCAAGCAGAACCCCGCTGTTGGCAGCCGCCACCTTGAGGGGAACGGCCATGATCACATTTTGGGCCGGTACGATGGCCCAGCCGGCTCCCAGGCCGAAAAATCCGGAAAGCAGGCCCACGCCGATAATGGCCCCCAGCACCCAACCGGCCCGGGTCAGCGGATAATCAATGACCTTGTTTAGGGATACCTCGAAGTAGGGTTGGGAGAGCTTGAGTCGTTTTGTGAAGCCATCCACTTTTTTAACCTCGGGCCACTCGATTTTCTTACCGCCGACCAGAAAATAAACCGCCAGCGAACATAGAATGAGACCCAGGGCCAGGCGCACGAGGCCTTCGCCGGTCTCTCCCAGGTGCTGGGCTACGTAAATGGCGCCCTGGGCGCCACCGAAAGCCCCGACACCATATGCAGCCGCACAGAATATACAGATTTTTAAGTTGGCCAGGCCGCCTTTCATAAAAGGACCGGTGGAGATCAGACCGCTGAACATGGCCACAATCAGACCAGTGGCCCGGACAATGAGACTGTCCACAGGTGTAAAAGCCAGCATAAAAGGCGTAAATAAAACACCGCCGCCAATGCCGCCGATCACGGCCACCATCGCAATAGCAAAACTGAGTAAAAAGAATCCGAAAATCCATCCCCAAATGGCTGCGCCGGACATTTGGCCGGGTTGCGTCTCCGCACCAAAAGTGAACAGGCTCAACGCAACATACGATATGATGAGCACCAGCACCATCACATTGACTTCAAGCCAGGGGGATTTAAAGAATTTGCTCATCCGTTTCCTCCTCCTTATTGTGATTTGCAGAAAGAGCCATCTACCACACAATGAATTTATTTGTCAATCAAAATATGGATCTGTAAGTATATGAAAATCCAACTAATACAGATATTTATACCGTAATGTGGCACACGGCTGCCCCAACAGCAGGCTTGTTGGTTCGGTAAGCGCGAATCAATATGGGTAGGTGCGAAAAAGAAAAACCGAGCGTGTGGAGCTTCACCGCAGCATCTTTCGATGTGCGGAGAGCTCGCATGCACACTCGGTTTGCATGACCATTTGGTAGGTCTTTTTAGGCTAAACTAGAAAGTCCAACGAGATGACATCCAGTCCATCATGTCAGATCTACTGCATTCGTATAAAGACTATCTTTTGGATAAAATTGGGTTACAGCAGTTGGCGGTTAGGCCAAGATGCGATCACTGTATGGCGATTATTGGCTTTTTTTCTGCCCGTCCTTGTAACCTTCTTCGTACGCTTTTTCTTCAGACTTTTTGTGACGGTCGTACAAATAACCTGCGCCCGCCCCGGCAGCGGCCCCGACTGCTAATCCTACGGGGGTGTTGCCCGCTGCGGCACCAATGAGGCCACCGCCGGCAGCACCAATGGCAGCGCCTGTGCCGGTCCGCCTGCCGGTATCCGATGAACACCCTCCAATGACCAGTCCCAGGCTGATGACGATAATGGCTATAATCAATAACTTTTTCATGGTTTTCTCCTTCTTTAAAATGAACTCAAACTTAAAAGGTGCGGTGTATCGATTCATTTAGAAATAAGCGTTAAGCAGAGATATTATTGGCTTTTTTTCTGGCCGTCTTTATACCCGTCTTCGTATGCTTTTTCCTTGGATTTTTTGTGGCGGTCATACAAATAACCGGCACCCGCTCCGGCGGCTGCTCCTGCGGCTATGCCTACCGGGGTGTTGCCCGCCGCGGCACCAATGACCCCGCCACCGGCAGCACCGATTGCAGCACCCGTGCCCGTCCGCCTGCCGGTATCCGATGAACACCCAGCAATGACCATTCCCAGGGCGATGACCATAACCATCACGATGACTATTTTTTTCATACTTTGCTCCTTTTACAAAAACCTTTGATTGGGGCTTGTTGGCGAGTTGCCATTCGCTTGCTGGATAATGAGCATTGACTGCTTGATGAATTATACTTTCAGGTTCTCTGAGTCAAATGCTATCATCCAAATTCTAGTAGCGATTAACAATATGCTCCTGATGGTGTTTTTCCTACTCAATCAATTGCATGGCCAAGTCGTTGTGAGGAATCTAAAGAATGTATCTACCGGTTGCTCTTGGCTGTATTGCGGTTTCGATTTGGCCCAACCGACGAACTTATTAATGGCCTGGTTGCGCGTTGGCGGCGGATCGGTGAAACAGACCATTCGAATACCTTTTGGTCCGGTATGGGCAGCTTCGTAGTAATCGTACGCTCCCTGAAAATAACCATGGCAAAAGTTCAGCGCATGGTTGAAAAAGGGATCGTCCGGGGCCGCCGAACACAAATTCAGAAGTTGTTGGGTTGTCTCGGCTTTAAAGTCTGCCTGTGTAACCGAGCCGGCGAATGCGAAACCCGGTACTAATGAAACCAATACCACTGCATAGAATAAAGATTTGAATTTCATCTTGAAGTCCTCCTCTCATAGCTTGTAATTAGGGATTGAATCTGGTTGGAAGAACATGAGTTTAACTTAAAATCGATAACTTATTGTAATCATGAACTGCAATGCGTCAATTGAAAAAAGCAACTTCCATATAGGTTTTTCTTTTACAAAAAATACACTTCATTTGATACGTGCATGATTGCATTTTACTTTTCTTCTTTTCCCTGGTTTTTCTCTACTTTCTTTCCAATTCCACAGGAACCGGTTCTGCTTTCCAGATGTCTGCGCAGTACTCTTTAATTGAGCGGTCAGATGAGAATTTGCCCATGCGGGCCACGTTCAGAATTGACATCCGCGTCCAGTGCGCTGATTTCCGGTAAGCCTCATCCACCTGTTGCTGGCAGGCAAGATAATCGGCAAAATCTGCCAGCACCAGATATTCATCATGGTACAACAAGGCATCGATGATGGGTTTGAACAGATAGGGGTCTCCATCGGAAAACTGTCCTGAGGAAATCGCATCGATAGCTGCCTTCAACCTGTTATCTGATTGGTAGACGTCATAAGGATTGTAGCCTGTCGCTTTGCGTCTTTTGACTTGCTCGGCTGTAAGACCAAACAGAAAAAAATTCTCCGCACCTACTTCTTCGCGCATTTCAACATTGGCGCCGTCCAGGGTGCCAATGGTCAAAGCCCCGTTAAGGGCGAATTTCATATTGCCGGTGCCGGAGGCCTCCTTGCCGGCCATGGAAATTTGTTCGGACAGATCGGCAGCCGGATAGATCAACTGGCCGATCTTTACGCTCAGGTCCGGTATGAACACCACTTTGAGCCGGTTGCTGATGTCCGGATCGCTATTGACGACCGCACCCACGGCGTGAATCAGTTTGATGATCCGTTTGGCCAGATCATACCCCGGGGCGGCCTTGCCGCTGAAGATAAACGTTCGCGGAACGACATCCAGATCCGGCTCGGCCTTGATGCGCTGGTACAGTGAAATTATATGCAGCACCATCAGGTGCTGGCGCTTGTATTCGTGGATCCGCTTGACCATGATGTCAAAAATCGATTGCGGGTCGACCTTGATACCGGTCTGGGTTTCAACCAGATCGGCCAGCCGATACTTGCTTTCCAACTTGATGCGTTGCCACTGGGCTTGAAAGTCCGGATCATTTGCATGGGGCTCCAACTGGCGCAGGGCCGTCAGGTCGGTTGCCCATCCGTCGCCCACGGTTCGCTTGATCAACCCGGCCAGTCCCGGATTGCTCAATACCATGAAACGGCGTGGGGTAACCCCGTTGGTCTTGTTACTGAACTTATCCGGCATCATTTCAAAGAAATCGTGCAGCACATCCTTTTTGACCAGCTCGGTGTGCAGGGCGGCCACGCCATTGATGGCATGGCTGCCGACACAGGCCAGGTTGGCCATTCGCACGGCTTTTTCGCCGGATTCATCAATCAACGACATGCGCGCCAGACGCGCATCATCTCCGGAAAAGCGTTCGCGCACCTGATGCAAAAAACGGTGGTTGATCTCATAAATGATTTCCAGATGACGCGGTAGCACGCGCTGAAACAGCGGCAGCGGCCAGGTTTCAAGTGCTTCGGGCAGCAGGGTGTGATTGGTGTAGCCGCAGGTCTCAACTGTAATCTGCCAGGCGGTGTCCCAATCCATGGTATGCTCGTCCACCAGCAACCGCATCAGCTCGGCCACCGCGATGGCCGGGTGGGTATCGTTGAGTTGAACTGCCCATAGCCTGTGTAGGTCCTTAAGACGTCCTCCCGCCTCCAGATGAAGGTCGATAATATTTTGCAAAGAGCAGGAGACAAAAAAGTATTGCTGCTCCAGACGCAAGCGCTTGCCGGCGATGGGCTCATCGTTGGGATAAAGCACCTTGGTCAGGTTCTCCGAAGCCACCTTTTTATCCACGGCACCGTAGTAATCACCTACATTAAAGGCCTGAAAATCAAAAGATTCAGCCGCCTCGGCTTTCCACAGGCGCAGCGTGTTGCAGGTGTTGACGCGGTAGCCTGAAATGGGGGTGTCAAAAGGGGTGCCTTTAACCACCCTGTCCGGTATCCAGCGCACCTGTTCCCGTCCTTGAGCATCCCGCTCACGCATGGTATGGCCGCCCAATTTGACCTCGAAGTGGACCTCCGGCCGGCGAATTTCCCAGGGATTGCCCAGGTGCAGCCAGTTATCAGTCATTTCCACCTGCCAGCCATTGCGGATTTCCTGGTGAAAAATGCCGTGCTCGTAGCGAATGCCAAAGCCGATGGCCGGCACCTGCAGGGTTGCCAGCGAATCCAGGTAGCAGGCCGCCAGCCGGCCCAAACCACCATTACCCAGACCGGGTTCTTCCTCCTGTTGCAGCAATTCATCCAAATTCTGACCGGCGGCTTCCACCGCCTGGCGCACGGGATCCTCGATCCCCAGATTGATCAAATTGTTGCCCAGATGGGGCCCCATAAGAAATTCCGCCGATAGATAGCAGACGATTTTAACGTCTTTTTGCAGCCAGGTCTCAACGGTTTTGACCCAGCGATGCAGCAGTCGATCCCGTACGGTGAAGGCCAGTGCCATGTAATAATCGTTGGTAGTGGCTATTTCCGGAAATTTTCCCTGAATATAAAACAGATTGTCGAGCACGGCCCGGCGCAGTGTTTCTACGCTGGTTCCGGTACGGTCGTCTTCAACCAAGATGTGATCGCGCGATATGGGTTTATCTGAAGCGGCCATCAGTATGTCCTTTCTTCTGGAGGGTGAGAAATAACCAACAACAGATTAATGAGTGAAGAGATTTTAACTTAGGGACGATTTAGGATGCGCGCAACATTCTGTGGAGATTTTTTTATGTGAGCAAGGATCGCTCTTGAACTTTATGCTTAAAGCTCTAAGTGATAGCCACCAACTGATACAGCCGTATGGCTGCGTGAATGGCCGTACGGCTGCCGATTGCGTTCATCGCCAGTTGTCTTAATTTGCAGATGCTATGGAGATGGCCTCTGAGGTTCGCCTTCGATATGAAAAGTGTTGTAGATGTAATCTAATTTAGCTCCGAGCTTTTTGTTATGTGCCTTGTTGAGTTTGGTGGCCGGTTTCTTTTTCCATGCTTCGGTCTGCGCAGTCAGCGCATCTTGCAACTGCCATTTATAGGTATAGGTTTTGCCCTCAAGCGCTGCCACCGCTCGGATCTGTTCTTCACTTAGATATTTTTTATCCAGCTTTTCGATTCTGGCGGCATCTAACTGCATCTGGTAGATCTCCGCAGCGGCAATGACCAAACCTTCCTGATCACCAGGCAACTTCACACGCTGGCGAACTTCGCCCCGGAAGACCATGCCTTTTTCAATTTTCTGATCTTTGAGGTCCATCAACTTGTCTGTGGGAACACCTGATTTTTGCAGATGTTCTATCACGGGCGGTGACAGCTGGTAATAAACTTTACGGTACACCTGTTGATTGAAAACATTCTGCAGGAAAAACAGCATGAAAAAACAGATGATCGCTGCAATGAGGGGCGTAGAAACCCATCCGGAACCAATGTTCAATAAAACCCTCCATTTAATCTGACGTGCACCACTTGCCCCTTTCAGCAGACCAATCCCAATGATGGCCCCCACCACAGCTTGCGAACTGGAGACCGGGATCAATGGAATCGGCGGCAGGCCTTTACTAACCAAAAAGTGTTCCAGCCCGGTTGAGGAAAACAGGAATAAGACGATGGACAGCGTGACTACCACCACGAAGGCGCCCACCGGGTTGAGCGGAAAAAGGGTATTGCCGACGGTCATCATGACCCTCTTTGAGTAGGTAATCACACCCACTGCTATAGCAATGCCGCCTAACAAGAACAATTGCTGGACACCGGTCAGCTTGAATAAATCTCCAATTTGAAAATCGGTAAATGGGGAAGAGGATACAAAAACGCCCATCACATTGCCGATATTATTGGCCCCCAGACTGTAGGAGCCCATGATACCGGCGATAATCAACCCGTAACGCGTGTATTGATCCATTCGCAATAAATGGGGTTTTACAGTACCGATGAAAATCATCGCCAGTTTGTAGATCAAGGCACCAAATATGGCGCCCAGAACCGGGCAGGCGACCCACGTGCCCAGGATCTTGATCAATGCATTTATGTCGGTGATGGAACCTGTAAAAAAATTCCAGCCGATAATGGCACCGACCACGGCCTGGGTGGTGGAAACCGGCAGACCGAGTTTGGTCATCCAGAATACCGTCAGCGCCGCAGAGAACGCACACATAAACGAGCCAGCAATGGCATTGACCGCTCCCAGCTTACCCAATCCGTGGGCAGCACCCGCGCCACTGATGACGGCACCTAATATGACAAACACGCTGCACAAAACAGCGGCCGTGGTGAAAGTCACCATACGGGAGCCCACCGCGGTGCCGAACACGTTGGCGGCATCATTGGCCCCCAGCGACCAGCCGAGAAACAATCCGCTGGAAAGAAATATCAATATCAGTGTCATGTCCATGACGTTTTCCTCACATGCCGTATGCTAAAGGGAGCGCTTGATGGCGTAGATGGAGAGCCGGTCACCGATGTGTTCGGCATCATCGGCAATATGATCGATATCGTTGACGCTATTGCTCAAGATCCACTTGAGTTCGAAATTAAGATTGGCATCAGAGAAGATCTGTTTCTTGAGACGTATGGCCGATTCATCGGATGCGGACTCGTGATGGCTGATCTTATGGATATGATCGCGTACAGTGTTGATGTCCTTAAAATAGGCACGTGCAGCCTGAACAGTGGATTCCACTGTTTTAACAACAGCTGATGTAAGTTCCCTGTAACCGCTTACTATCCCAGCGGGCACATCCGGATTGAAAATGGTAATATCGGTGAACTTCTGGTGAAGTGAATCAAGTATACGATTCAGGGCAGCGATCAGCTCGAGAATATCGGCGCGCGCATCCGGCACCAGCATCTGGGCATACAGATTGGTGACAATATCGCGCCCCAGTTTGGAGGCGTTTTTTTTAAGTTCATTGAGATGTTGCAGTTTCGCCTCACAGCCTTCATCCACACCGCGCTCGGCAAGGATCCCGACACCTTCTTCGAAAACCATGGCGCCCTCTGCGACCCGATCGAGGAATTCATCGATCTGGTGAATCAAGGTCGACGTTCTTCCAAACAATGGCGGCACATCGATTTTTTTCATCTTCGACTCCTCTATGGATTGAAATGGTTAAGCCATGCCTCGTTTTTGTTTAAGACAATCTTTTGACATTCATTATCTTTTCTGCTCTCAAACGGACTCAAATGTCAATATATTTAGCTATCAAAAGTTCTGCTATTTTTGTTGACGGGTAAAGCGACAATAAGGACATCACATCGTTTTTTTAGACTTGTTAAGCAGAGCAACTGAAATAAGATCACAAGCATTCGTGTTGAGCTCAACGGCGTGTTTAGCACACCGCTTGCTCCGATACGGTTTTCAAACATTTTATTAATCACAATTGTAGCAGGTCGCTGGAGCCGGCGAGGGATTCTGTGCCGCAAACTTTTTTCTGAATAGGTATGTCAACCTAAGCACTTTTTACTGAGTGCCAAATTTTAAAACGGCCATATCATGGGAATGAAAAGCGAACCCATTACCCAGACCAGCAGATTAAGCGGCATGCCCAGTTTGAAATAATCACTGAAACGGTACGCGCCGGGTCCGTATACCAGCAGGTTGGTTTGATAACCGATAGGCGTAGCGAAACAGGCACTGGCGCCAAAACAAACCGCGATGATAAAGGGTTTGGGGTCAACGCCCAGACCGTTGGCGGCTGAAATGGCGATCGGCAGCAGTAAAATAGCGGTGGCGTTGTTGCTCAGGACATGGGTGCTGATACTGGTCAGTAGAATCACCCCGCTTAAAACCAGCGTCGGGCTGGCCCCGCTGAATAGACCCAGAAATGCTTTGGCGTAAAATTCAGAAGCCCCTGTTTTTTCAAGGGCGGCACTCAGGGCAATCGTGGCGATGATAATCAGCAAAACGCGCCCGTCCATCGCACGATAGGCGCTGCGCAGCTGCAAGCATCCGGTGATAACCATCAGAAAAGCAGCCGCCATGGCGCACACCATGATATCAGCCATTCCTGTGCTGGCGGCTACGATCATGCCACCGAATATTAAAAAGGCGCGCCGCGCCAGCCGCTTGTGCACAATTTCATGATGAACATCTTCAACAATGATGAAATCCCTCTCTCCGCGCAGTCTTTCTAAGGATGGTTCCGGCAATCGCGCCAGCAGAATATCGCCAATCTGCAAGCGAACATCTTTGACTTTTGGCTCGGCATAGTGCAACTCCCTGCGTTTGATGGCGATAATATGGATATCCGGATCGCGCCGCAGACGGCTGGATACCAGCCGCTGTCCCACCAGCGACGACTGGGGGGGGATGATCAGCTCCACAATCAGCGCTTCTTTCTTTTCAGATTTCTTTTCAGACGAAAAATTTAGATCCTGATCGGCCATCGGGAGCTCCACTAAATCATCGTGCAGTAATTCCACCAGATCATTGGCCGAGCCTTTGACCAGCAAAAGATCATCGGCAGCCATTTTGACGGCATCCCGGTCCGGGTAGTACACGTGCGAATAGCGGATCAGTTCCAGTACTTCCATGTCCGGATATTTTCCTTTAAAAGACAGTTTCGGATTTTCTCCGATAATACGGCTTTCACGCGGGACGTGTAATTCGGCCAGATAGCGGCGATTTTCATCATTTTTTAGCTCACAGATCGGATTGTGCACGCTGGGCATCAGCTTGGGGGCGGCAACAATTAGAAAAAGAATACCCAGCACGGCAATGGGCAGACCGAGCGGGGACAACTCAAACATGCTCAGGGCGCCATAACCATGCCTGGCGCTTAAATCGCTGATAATGATATTGGTCGAGGTTCCAATCAACGTACAGGTGCCGGCTAAAATGGAAGCATACGATATCGGTATCAGCACTTTAGATGGGCTGAAACTCAGCTCACAGCTGAGGCTCAATATAATGGGAATGAATAGAACCACTACCGGTGTGTTGTTGATAAAAGCGGATGCCACACCCACGATCGTTAGGATCAAGAATACGGCCAGAACGGGCCTGCCACGGGAATAAGTCAAGACTTTTTCACTGATAAATCCGACCGCCCCGGTGCGGATCATACCACTGCTAATCAAAAACATGGACCCCACGGTGATAACCGCCGGGCTGGCAAAGCCGGCGATGGCTTCCCTAGGTGCCAGAATCCCGCTGATAACCAACACCACCATAATACCAATGGATGTCAGATCCACCGGTAGCTTCTCGGTCACCAGCAAAATCATGGCCACTATTAAAATGATGGTTACCAACCAGATTTCCATAATGCGTCCTTATCAATTAATGGGCTTTGAATGACATAAGCGCATGTAATAACTTTAAATCAAATTCATCATTGTCAAGACTTCTGCATCTTCGTCTTTCATAAAGTGCACCCTTTACACTTAAAACCGTTTCCGTGCTGTCATTCAGAAACTCTAAATGATCGTAAAATGAATCGTATGTATCCAGTGTTTTGCGAACACATAAAAAATAGGTTGCAATTTGATGTCGTTTCGCTGTATATACATCTATACATTTAGTCGACTATGCAACATGCCGAATTCACTCACATTCACCCTACGTCCGAAGCTGATGCCTTAGCGATGGTTGTGCCTTTGTTTCAAAAGGATGATCCTGTGAAAATTGTTGACAGCTCCAATCCGATTCCCAAATACCTTCAGATCAGCGCCTGGTTAAAGGAGCTCATCGAAACCGGAAGATACCAGCAGGGTGCACAACTGCCTTCTGAAGTTGAACTGGCCAAAATGTGCGATGTCACCCGCACCACCGTCCGGCAGGCCATTGCTGAATTAACTGCCAAAGGATTGCTTCGCAAAGAAAAGGGCACCGGCACTTTTGTGTCCGCACAGGCCCCGGCCGAGCTAAGGCAAAAGCTAACGCATATATCCAGCACCACGGATTTGATGCAAAGCAGCGGAATCACGCAAAAATCCAAAGTATTGGAAAAACGGATCGTTCAAGCTGATGATAACATTGCCAAACAGCTATTTTTAGGTGCCAATAAAAAAGTTATTCTGGTACGGCGGGTTCGCATGGGTGACGGTACCCCTTACGTCTTTGAGGAAAGCTACCTCCCGCTTGATTTATTTAAGGGCATTTTGGATCTGGATCTGACCGGCTCTTTGTATAAAATAATCTCAGAGCAGTTCAATGTCGAGCTGGCACGCTGTGCCCAGACCATCAGTGCTGTCAATCTGAATGCTGAAATTGCCAAGATCCTCCGATTGCCTAAAAATGCAGCAGGAATTTTTATGGAAAGCCTTACTTTTGACGAGAACAGTATCCCGGTGGAGTTGCTCTATTCCTATCTCCGGGGCGATACCTATAAGCTTGAAATCGAACTGGGCCGATACCACGCGTAACGGTCAAACATTAGAAGCATCACGCATACATCATTGAGGAGGAAAAAATGGCGATCGTTAATGCTAAAGAGATGCTGCTGAAGGCAACGGCTGAAAAATATGCTGTCGGTGCGTTTAATTGCACCAATTTGATACAAATGGAGGCGGTGGTGGAAGCGGCCATTGAGCTGAACGCACCGCTGATTCTGCAGTGCTCGGTGGCGCCGTCAAAATTTTTAAAACCCCAGGTTGTCGGCGCGATCTATAAAACCCTCGCAGCTGAGGCGCCTATTCCGATCTGTTTGCACCTGGACCACTGTGCGGATGTTGAATTCTGTCAGGTGTGCGCCGATGCCGGTTACACCAATATTATGATTGATGCCTCCAAACAAGAATTTTCCGAAAATATCCGCCAGACCAAAGCTGTGGTGGACTATTGCCACGCTGCCGGCGGCATTTCAGTCGAGGGCGAGCTGGGCACCGTATCCGGGGTTGAGGATCAGGTGCGGGTGGCCGAAAGCGAGGTGGAGTTGTGTGACCCCGAGCAGGCGCTGACCTTTGTCGATCAGACCGGTGTCGATATTTTTGCCCCTGGTATTGGTACCGCCCATGGGGTATACAAAACCAAGAATCCCAAAATCGATTTTGAGCGCCTGGAAAAAATCGCTGCCCTAATTAACGGCCAGCAAGTGCGCGTACCTCTGGTGATCCACGGCGGCACAGGGTTGAAGCCGGATGTCGTCAAAAACCTGATTGCCCTGGGGGGATCCAAATTTAATGTTTCCACTGACCTGAAGCACACCTTGATCGATACGACTTACGACTATATTTCAGAAAACCGGGATCAATTCAATCCGGGGAAAATCGATGTGGCTGTCAACGCGGCGATTAAAGATAAGATTAAATATTGGATTGAATTACTCGGCAGCACTAACAAGGCCTAAAAGCTGGCCGAAAATGTATCTAACCCGCCCGAGGCGGACAGGCGCCCATGGGCTGTGTTATCCAGGATAAATGGATTACACATCTATTTCATGAAGATTAAGGTGTGCATTAAACCGTTTCAAAATACTCGCGTACTAGCGTGTACGCTCCGTTTTTGAAACGCTTTACGCCGTGTCCATGAGCGTGATCTATTATTTTAGGCTCAGCTTTATACATGTACAAACAATTATTAAGACTGATTTAACTTAAGTTATTTTTTAGAATTTGCTTTCATTTTGTAGATAGTCATACAGGGGGGAGGAGAAGATATGTCAGAGCTAAAAGCCATTTTCTGGGATCAGGACGGGGTGATCATCGATACCGAAAAAGATGGTCACCGGGTGGCCTTTAACAATATGTTTAAAGCATCCGGTTATGATTTTGATTGGGATGTCGACACCTATGGCGAGCTGCTTCAGATATCGGGTGGCAAGGAACGCATGCGCCATTATTTCACTGAAAAAGGCATTTTGCTGGAAGGTATCGTCGAAAAAGACAATGAATTTTTGCTAAGCCTGCACAAGAAGAAAACCGCTATTTTTGTGGAGATGATTGAAAGCGGCATCCTGCCCCTTAGAGCCGGAGTGCATCGGCTGATGCGGGAAGCCACGGCAGCCGGGTTGCGACTGGGAGTCTGCACAACGGCCAACGAACGCTCGGCCAATGCGATCGCTAAAGGCATGCTGGGCGACATTAACCTTGAGTTTGTGCTGGCCGGAGATATCGTCAGCAAGAAAAAACCGGATCCGGAGATTTACCTGCTGGCGTTGGAAAAATCCGGCCTGTCGCCCGATGAGTGTATTGTGATTGAGGACTCGCGCAACGGGTTGCTGGCGGCCGAGGCAGCCGGTCTGCGATCGGTGGCCACCACCAACATCTATACCGAAAATGAAGACTTAAGCCCGGCCTCGATCGTGGTAACCTCCCTGGGGGACCCTGATGGCGAGAAGGGTGAGCTGAAACAATCTAATAAGCCTTTTGAATTTGACGGCGTTTTGCATGCCCAGCAATTAATCGAATTCTTCTCAAATTGAACTCAAACATTTAGGGGATCAAAATGATTATCGGCGTTCTAAAAGAAATCAAGGCTGATGAGAATCGGGTGGCGATGTCTCCCGGCGGGGTTGAATTTATGCTGCAAAACGGCCATTCGATCCTGGTCGAAAAAGATGCCGGCAATCCCAGTGGGTTCGACAACGCGCTATATAAAAATGCCGGAGCGGAAATTGTGGACCAATCAGGGACGATTTTCGAGCGGTCAGATATGATTCTGCGCGTCAAGGAGCCGCAGCCAAGCGAATATGAACTTCTTAAAAAGGGTCAGATATATTTTGCCTATCTCCATCTTGCTGCCTCCGAAGAAGTGACCCAAACCATGGTTGATTGCGGGATCATCGGAATTGCCTATGAAACCATCCAAAATGACAATGGATCTCTACCTTTGCTCAAACCGATGAGCGAAGTCGCTGGGGACATGGCGATTCAGCAGGGGGCCAAATATCTCGAAATGGCCCAGGGCGGTCACGGTGTCTTGCTGGGCGGTGTGCCGGGAGTGGATCCCGCCACGGTTGTGATCCTGGGCGGTGGTGTTGTCGGCATCAATGCCGCCAAACTTGCCTGCGGCCTGGGCGCCAAAGTATACATTCTCGATATTGACCTGAATCGCTTGCGCTATTTGAGTGATGTCATGCCGGGCCATTGTATCACCCTGATGTCCAGCCCGGCGGCCATTCGCGAGGTGCTTCCCAAAGCTGATGTTGTCGTGGGTGCCGTTTTGGTGCCTGGCAGCAAAACGCCAGCCCTGGTCAGCCGTGATGTGATCAAGAGTATGAAGAAAGGATCGGTTCTGGTGGATGTTTCCATCGATCAAGGCGGCTGCTTTGAGACATCCAAAGAAACGACCCATGCCGATCCAACTTATACGGTCGATGGCATAGTCCATTATGCGGTCAGCAACATGCCAGGGGCGCTGCCCAGAACATCAACTCTGGCCTTAAACAATGCCACGCTACCGTATGCGGTGGAGATCGCCAATAAAGGCTGGAAAAAAGCCATGCAGGAAAATGCTGAAATCAAACGCGGCGCTAATGTCGTGGAGGGCAAAGTGACCTATAGTGGGGTTGCAGATGCGTTCGGTTTGAAATATACGGCCATCGATAAACTTCTTTAGAAGCGGTCTCAAAAATGCATCTAACGCCTAATAGCTGTGTTGAAAACCGATTCAAAATGCTCGAATACTATCATGTATGCTCCACTTTTGAATCGTTTTTCGCCTTGCCCTTAGACGTTACCTACTATTTCTTAGACCGCTTCAACGATGTTTTTTAGGGAATGAACTCTAGTGAAAAGGAGCCAGAAATGATTGTAGGCATTTTAAAAGAAATTAAGGCTGAGGAAAATCGCGTATGCATGACACCTGCCGGTGTGGAAGTCATGCGACAAAACGGTCACGAAGTTCTGGTTGAAAAAAATGCCGGCATGGGCAGCGGATTTGATAATAAAACTTACAAAACTGCCGGTGCAGAAATCATTAACACCCCCAAAGAGATTTTTAAACGGGCCGATATGGTGATGCATGTCAAAGAGCCGCTGCCGGCTGAATATGATCTGATCCGTAAGGATCAGATCATTTTTACCTATCTGCATCTGGCAGCGGCCGAGGAATTGACCCATGTTCTGATCAAAAGCGGATCCATCGGTATTGCCTACGAGACCATTCAAAAAGACGACGGGTCTTTACCGCTGCTGACGCCGATGAGCGAAGTGGCCGGCCGCATGGCAATCCAGCAGGGCGCCAAGTACCTGGAAATGGCCCATGGCGGCCACGGTGTTTTGCTCGGGGGCGTGCCTGGCGTTGACCCGGGCACGGTGGTCATTATCGGTGGCGGCATAGTGGGTACCAATGCCGCTAAAATGGCCTGTGGTTTGGGGGCCAAGGTCTATATCCTGGATATGAACCTGGAGCGCTTACGTTATTTAAGTGATGTGATGCCCAGCAACTGCTTTTTGTTGATGTCCAAGCCGACCACCGTGCGTCGGCTGATCAAAGAGGCCGATGTGGTCGTCGGTGCCGTGCTGATTCCGGGTGCCAAGGCCCCGCGTTTGATCACCCGGGAGATGCTCAAAACCATGAAAAAAGGGGCGGTGCTGGTGGATGTGGCCATTGATCAGGGCGGATGCTTCGAGACAGCCAAAGCCACCACCCACGGCGAACCGATCTACGAAGTTGAAGGTGTGGTCCATTACTGCGTGGCCAACATGCCGGGCGCGGTACCCAAAACCTCCACCCTGGCACTAACCAATGCCACCCTGCCGTACGCAGTGGAAATCGCCAACAAGGGCTGGAAAAAAGCCATGCAGGAAAATCCTGAGATCAAATACGGCGCCAACGTGGTCAAAGGCAAGGTCACCTATGATGGGGTCGCTGAGGCGTTTGGGCTGGATTTCACGCCAATTGAAAAGCTAATCAAATAAGATAGCTTTCAGGTGTAAGTTATCAAAAGGTGTCAGGTTTCGGGTGTCAGGTGTCAGGTCACACGTTGGAATAGCAAAATTAAAATTATGACAAACCGCACACGTCTCAGAGGCTTAAAGACAATAGATAGGCCCTGCGGGCTTGATACTCACACCTGAACACTGACACCTGAAACCAATAAAGATTTAAAGCAGAAGGAGATCGCAATGAAAAAGGAATTGAAGGATTGGTTCGTGCCCTGGCTGATGTCGGCCAGAGAATATAACACCAGCATTCTGGATAAAGCCTGGGCCCAGCCGGATCATGCTCGTCTGATGCTGAATGAGAATCCAATTCAGCCGTCTGAAAAAATTATTGAGGCCGTTGCCGATGCAGCGCGGCACGGCAATTGGTATCCGGACAGCTTCAAGGCCCTGCGCACCAAGATAGGACAGATGTATGATCTGGGCCCGGATAATGTTGCGCTGTGCAATGGCTCTTCGGAGACCATCGATGCCATGATGCGCATTTTCATGCAACCCGGGGAAGAAATCATCATGTCCACCCCGACTTTTGAATTGTTTCCGGTACGGGCAGAATTATGCGGTTGCAAGGCGGTGCAAATTCCCCTGCGCGAGGGTGATTTGCAGTACGATGTCGACGGCATGCTTAATGCCATCACCGATAAGACCAAATTGCTGCTGGTGATCAATCCTAACAACCCCACCGGTGTATTTATCGATGATGACGATCTGATCCGGTTCTGCGAAACTGGAATCCCGTTGTGTATTGATGAGGCCTATGCCGCCTATACACCCGAAAGAAAAACCACAGCACCGCTGATCAAAAAATATCCCCACGTGTTTTTGTCCGTTACGCTCTCCAAAGCCCATGGATTTGCCGGTATTCGTTTCGGCTTTGTGCTGGGATCAGAAGAGATGATCAAGGCCTTCAACACCATGTTTTTGCCCTGGAATGTCAGCCTGATGTCGGCCGCAGCCGCAGAAGCCATTTTTGATCATCCGGCCGAAGTCGAAGCCAAGGTCAAACACAACAACAGCTGGATGGATCGCTTTAGTGAGGAGTTAGAGAAACTGGGGCTCAAGCCCTATCCGGCCCACGGCAACTATATGCTCGTGGATGCGTCCATGACCGGCAAAACCACCTCTGAAATCCTGGATGCGGCCATTCAGACGCATAAAGTGTATTTAAAGCGCATTGGTGACATCCACGGTAAAAGCGGCTATTTTCGCGTCACTCCTGGTGTCGATGAAGAAAATGAGCGCTTTATCGCGTTTATCCGGGACTACTTTGGATAGACTATAAATTAGTCTAAATATTTAGCAGACTCGATAGATCCTATTTTCAAATATTGTAGAACAATTATTTAGGTTGGCCGGTTGGGCCCGTTGAGCCCGTTGTATTATATGGTAGGTCTTCCCTTCTTTTTTACGGATCAACGGGCTAACGGGTAACGGGCTCAACCCTTTCCGATTGGAAGTGTTTTTAACGTAGATTGTAATCAAGCTGAACTCTCCGAACCGAGGAGTACAAATGTGAAGGACAGCGCACAGGTTGTTATTATAGGTGGCGGCATTGTTGGCTGTAGCACGGCTTACCATCTGGCCAAGATGGGATGGCCGGATGTGGTGCTGGTTGAAAAAGATGAGTTGACCAGCGGTTCTACCTGGCATGCAGCTGGTCTGGTCGGACAGCTGCGCTCGGATCGCAACCTCACCCGCATGCTGCAATACAGCGTCAACCTTTACGAACAGCTCGAAGCTGAAACCGGATTAAATACGGGTTGGCAGCAAACCGGCTGTCTGCATTTGGCCAGTACTGCAGAGCGCATGCTGGAGCTAAAAAGGGGGGCCACCACCGCACGCAGTTTTGGGTTGGAAATGCACATGATAACGCCGCAAGAGGCCTATGATCTTTGCCCGATCATTTCGCTGGACGGCCTCATCGGCGCTGCCTTTATGCCCACCGATGGCCAGGCTGATCCGTCGGGCATTACCCAAGCGCTGGCCAGAGGGGCGCGCAGGCACGGGGTCAAGATCTATCGCCATACTTTGGTGACCGGGTTTGAATTCGGTCGCAAAAGGGTCTCGGCTGTCAAAACCACGCAGGGTGATATCCAGTGCGAAATCGTGGTTAACTGCAGTGGCATGTGGGGTTACCAGATGGGTCAAATGTTGGGGGTCAATACGCCGGTGGTGCCTTTTCAGCATCAGTATCTGGTGAGCGAGGTGATCGAGGGGGTTCCGAAAAGACTGCCGACCATCCGCGACAAGGACAACCTGATCTATTATAAAGGCGAGGTCGGCGCACTGGTGATGGGCGGGTACGAAAGAAATGGCATTCCCTGGGCAGTTGATCAAGTACCCAATGATTTTTCTTCACGTTTGCTTGATTCCAAAACTGAGCAATTTATGCAGCTGGCTGAGCCGGCCATTCGGCGCACCCCCTGTCTGCAGTCTGTTGGTATATCCAGGCTTATCAACGGCCCGGAAGCTTTCACACCAGACGGCAATGCCATCATGGGGCCGGCACCGGAGCTGGACAATTGTTATGTGGCCGTAGGCTTCAATGCCTTTGGTATTGCCGCCGCCGGCGGCGCCGGTAAAATGATGGCCGAGTGGATCATCGCTGGCGAACCCAGCCTGAATATCTGGCCATTGGATATTCGCCGGCTCGGGCCGCACCACCGCAGCCGGTCCTACAACCTGGAGCGCACCCGGGAAATTTACGGTAAGCACTACACCATTCACTGGCCCAACGAAGAGCACGAATCGGCGCGCGGGATCCGGCGCACACCGCTGTATGCGCTTCTCAAAGAGAAAGGGGCTGTCTTCGGTGCCAAATACGGTTGGGAGCGACCCAACTGGTTTGCGCCCGATGGCATCGAGCCCGCAGACGAGCCAACCTTTGGCATTCCCAGCTGGTTTGAACATGTCGGCAACGAACATCAGGCCGCTCGTGAAAAAGTGGTGCTGATCGATCAAACTTCATTTGCCAAATTTGAAATCGCTGGTCCTAAATCGCTGGATTTTTTAAATTGGCTGGCAGCCAACAATATCGACAAGCCGGTGGGCAGTGTCACCTATACCCAATTGTGCAATGCGCGCGGCACCATCGAATGCGATCTGACCATCGCCCGGACTGCAGAGGATAAATTTTTTCTGGTCACCGGCACTGCTTTCGGGCGCCATGATGCCGAATGGATAAAAAAATATATGCCCGCTGACGACAGCGTTTCATTCAGGGAAGTCACTGCCGGTCTGGCGGTGATCAATGTGATCGGGCCCCATTCGCGCCAGTTGCTTGAAAAAGTTACACGCGATGACATCAGCAACGAGAATTTTCGTTACGGCAAATGTAAAACGATCACCGTCGGCAGTGCCCCCGTCACCGCCCTAAGGATCACCTACGTTGGTGAATTGGGCTATGAGCTGTATGTGCCGACCGAGTTTGCAAGTCATGTATATGAGAGTCTCTGGCATGCCGGTCAACCGCTGGAGATTTCCAACGCCGGTTACCGGGCCATCAATTCCCTACATCTGGAAAAAGGCTACTGCCTGTGGGGAGCCGAACTGACACCTGAATATACGCCTTATGATGCCGGGTTGGGGTTCTGCGTGGCCTTAAACAAGGGTGATTTTCTCGGGCGTGAGGCATTGGTCAAAGCCAAAAAAGAGGGGTCGCGCTGGAAGCTTTGCACATTTACGATTGACGCCGATCAACCGGTTATGCTGCGGGGCAGCGAACCGATTCTGCATGAGGGCAAGGTCATCGGCGTGACCACCTCCGCCGGTTACGGTTACAGTGTTGCCAAAACGATTGCTTATGGATATGTGCCGCCCAACAAAAGCGGTCATTCGGATGGCTATGAAATTGAGTGCACCAAACAAATTTACCCCGCCACACGCGAGCCCCAACGGGCTTTGTATGATCCTGAACGCAAGAAAATACTTTCCTAAGATCATATTCTAAAATCCATTTTTAAATCGCTTCAATATTGACTTTAGGATTATCTACCTTAAGTTGATGGATTATAACGCAAAAATCTATTCGCAAGAGACCAAATAAAATGGCTGCAAATTGACGAACGTGAAAGGAGGCACCAAATGATCGACCATAAAAACAGCTTTCTACTCGTGATGTTTGGCGTGCTCACCCTGCTATTCATTGCCGGTTGTTGTGCAAACATAAAACAAATGCCGGCGGCAGCCGGTACCCCGGAGATTGAAAAAAATAATGTTGTTTTCAAGGGCGGAAAATCTCAGACGGGTACGGTTCAAATGATATCTGTGGAGGTATACTGCCCCACAGGTGACGGTACCAATGACATAAAAATCGGCTGGGCGGGTACCAGTAGCGGTAGCGGAGAGTTTGCGTCGATTAACTTTCCCGAAGCGGATTTTGGCGACGGTCCTTCCAAAGTGGAGATAAAAGCCTGCCATCATAACAGTATGCGCGTTGAAGCCTTCGACAAAAACAACAACATGATCGATGATGCTGCAATACCTTCCAACGAGCAGCATGTGTCCAAGACCCTTGTCCTCGAGGGCGGCAATATTCGCCGCATCGATGTTATCGGATCTGAAATCGGAATTAATGATGTGTGTTGGTAGAATCGATTGCTAGCCACCACCGGCAGCTTCGGCCAGTAGAGGCCCACAAGCCGAAGTGCATAACCGTCTATATTAAAATTAATCAGAACCCATTAAAGATTTGAGCTCTGCGAAATCTTCGATAACGGTATCGGCGCCCGCTTGAAGAAGGTCTTGTTTTAAACGGGCTCTGTCTGGTGCGGAAAAAAGGGTACCGATGCCTTTAAATCCGGCTGCCGCTCTTTTGGCAGCCACCATATCGTCTGGCATGTCGCCGACGTAGTAGTGTTCAGTAATTGTGCCCTCAATTTTGGCTGCAATGGTATCGAGCATGTAGGGGTGGGGCTTGCTCAAGGAGATCTTTCTGTCCTCTGATTCTAGAAGCCGTTTTTCCTGTTCGAGGCAGTCTTCGAGCGCCATGATCTGCGTAAAATACTTTTTAATACCAAAATGGTCCAACGGATAATCAGCCTCGGCTCTGGGTCTGCCGGTGGCAATTGCTAAAACATGCATTGCGGCCAGTTCTTCAAGCAGACCTTTGTCAATCAGCAGTTGTTCGCGATGGATCAGACCGTCGCTAAAGTAGAATTTTGGTTTTAGGTCATACGTGGTCTCAAACAGGTCTTGCCCCAGATAGACTTCCTGAAAAATCTGTTTGATAATGTTGCCGCTGCCCACATCCCCCTTGTACAGGCCATAGATAAACGCATTTTTGGTTCGGCCGGCTTTTTGCAGCAAAGTTGTCAATGGCTCGGGGGTTGATCTCAAAAAATCACCCAGTGCACCCATATCGCACTTGCTGATGGTTTCTTGATATTGTGCCCAGGGATCTTTGCTCCGATAAAGCGGCGGTTTTTCGATCTGGTTAAACAGCAGGTTGATGACCAGGCAGGATAAATCCCAGTCATTGTTCAGCCCGCCACTTTGTTTGACCGCCGCCAGATCGGCGAGCGAAAAAAAAGGATCCGGCAGTTTGTCGAATGATGGCGCAATGTTAAAAAATAGTTTGGCCGTTTGGCGAACCGTTTCGCGATACGACTTTGAAACATCGACTAGAACGCCATCCATATCAAAAACGATCAGTTTGTTATTCTTCATTTATTTTCCTGTCCAGCGTTAGCGTTGCATATTTTCGATTACGCTCCGAATTTGCGGGATGGCTGTTATAAAATAAAAATCATAGGCTGAAAAGGTCTTTTTTTTCTTTCCGCTGCGATCGACAAGAACCGGCATGGCGCTCCAGTTTAAAAGCGGCAAATCCGTATATCCGTCACCGATCACCATTGTGCGATCCGGCGACAATTTCAATACGCTCATCATGTGCAGCTTATCTTCCGGGTCCGGTAATCGAAGTTGCATTCCAGTTATGCGGTTCTTATCAAACTGAAAGCGGTTGCCTTCAATAAGGTTAAAACAGTTTTCAAGCCCTGCAAACTTCAAAACCCGCTCACTTAAATCGGCAGTCCCGCAACTCAATACCATCATCTGGTAACCATCTGCTTTTAATTGTCGGTAGACTTGGCGGTCCACCGTTGATATTTTTTCTGCCAACTTTCGGCAAACCTCATCGATAACACCTGATGGCGTGCCTTTTAGCAACCGGATGTAAGATGTTTTAAAGGTCCGGCGCAACCGCTCATGCTGATCAGCATAAATGATTGCTTTGGTGTATGCTTTCTTAAGGCAACCAAAGGATTTCCGAGTTTGATTCATCACGTGCATTAACAGGGACTGCTCGCTGTCATAGGGCTTGAGCGGCAAAATGGTTCCGTCAAAATCCCACACAATGCTGATTTTTTTCATTTTAACTCAACAATATTTCTATAAAAATAGAGGCGTTCAAACATATGGTACATCTAAATATATCGATTGACTTTTTAACGAAAACTTGATTTTTTAAGGTTGCATTGACATCCAAAAGCTCTCTTTTCAATAGCTGACAACGCCGCAGAAAACAACTTATTCGTTACCAATTTAAAGGTTGCCGGCTTGGCGCAAATATTCTCATCAACCGATCATTGGATTGCTGTTCTGACACTGGGCAAGTTTCAGTAATTCGCTCTTCATCTGTCTCATATGGTGTATTTTCTTTTCTATCTGTGGGGAAGTACTTTAACAAAATTTCAATTCATTGAAAGGAGGATTATCATGTCCAAAAAGACCGTTCTCATTTTTTGCATGGTTTCTGCTTTTGCGCTGGTATTTACAGGCGGCCTTTATGCAGCCGAAACCCTATCTTTGCTGACCTGGAAGGGCTATGCACCCAAAAATCTGGTCGAAAAATTTGAAAAGGAAACCGGTATCACCGTAAAGGTGACCTACTCCAACAATGAGGAAATGATCGCCAAACTGCGCGCCACCCGGGGCGCCGGCTTTGATCTGGCTCAACCCAGCCAGGACCGTATCGCATCGGTTCAGGAAAAATATAAGATTTATCAACCGATTGATATGTCCAAGGTCAATACGTCCCAGATTATTCCTTCCATGCTCAAAGCTGTGCAGCTCAATACCATGGTCGATGTAAAATCATACGGTGTGCCGTTTTGCTGGGGAACATCCGGTTTAATTGTTAACCGCAAATTTGCGCCGGATGCCAAAGATTATTCGGATCTGCTCAAAGAAGCGTACAAAGGCCGTGTGAGCTACCGCCTCAAAAGACCGACACTGATTGCCATCGCTTTTGCCATGGGTGATGATCCCTTTGCCAAATACAGTGATGTCACTGCTTACCAGGCATTAATGGAAAAAGTCGGCCAGGCCTTAATCGATGCCAAACCGGTTGTTAAAAATTATTGGACCAACGGGGATGCCTTGCTGCAATCCATGCGGTCTGAAGAAGTGCACCTGGCAATGGCCTGGGATAATGGTGGCTGGAAACTGCATGTGGAAAATGCCGATATCGACTTTTTGGCTCCTAAAAGCGGCGCGTTGGGCTGGATCGATACCTTTGCCATACCGGCCAAGGCCAAAAACCTTGATGCCGCCTATAAATGGATTAACTTCATGCTGAAGCCGGAAAATGCAGCTCAGTTTACGAACATGGAAAAATACGGCACGGCTTCCCTGGGGTCCATCGAGTTGACCAATATCGATATTCGGGGCAATTTCCAACGCTGTTTTCCGCCGGAAGCTGTGGATAATATAAAGTGGTATCCACCGGTGCCGGCGAAGCTTGAAGAAATCGAAGGTAAAATTTTGGACAAGGTCAAAGCTTCTAAATAGTTATCCGGCAGTGCTGCTGAGATCTTAGCCATTTTACCTGGATTTGAATTGAGGGGGCTTGTTCCGGTTATTGCGGAATTGCCCCCTTTTTTCATTAGACCATTTAAAACTCCTTCAATTCCATCATGCAAATTGATCTAGCGGTTAAAGAGGTCAGTAAAACCTTTGATGATTTTGTGGCTGTCGACAAGGTTTCTTTTGAAGTCGCCGATGGCAGTTTTTTTTCGATTCTAGGCCCCTCCGGTTGTGGCAAAACGACCTTACTAAGGATGATCGCGGGGCTGACCGAACCTTCTGCAGGCACCATCGAAATTCGCGGTCGAAGCATGCACGGCATTCCCCCCAACAAACGCCCGGTCAACCTGATTTTTCAGCATTTGGCTTTGTTTCCCATGATGAATGTTGGTGAAAACATCGCCTTTGGTCTGCGCCGACGTGGCGACGATAAGACCACCATTAAAAACAAGGTCGATACCATCCTGGAGCGTGTGGATCTGACCGGTTTTGCCGACAAAAAGGTTGATCAGCTTTCCGGCGGTCAGAAACAACGGGTGGCCATTGCGCGCTGTCTTGTTCTGGAACCGGCGGTTTTGCTGCTGGATGAACCGTTGGGGGCATTGGACCTGAAATTGCGGGAGCAAATGAAGGTTGAGTTAAAAAAACTTCAGGCAAAAGTCGGCACCACCTTTGTATATATTACCCACGATCAGTCTGAAGCCCTGGTGATGTCCGATCATGTGGCGGTGATGAACCGCGGCATTTTTGAGCAGATCGATACCCCCCAGAATTTATACAACAGCCCGGACACCCCTTTTGTGGCGCAGTTTGTGGGCGACAACAATACCTGGACCGGCAGAATCCGGCAGTGCGACCAACAAGCCGCCGAGATAGAAACAAGCGACGGCAGGATATTTCGGACCAAAATTCGGCAGCAATTGCAGACCGGGGATGAAGTTGACCTATTTCTACGGCCGGAAGCCATGCTGATTCAACCTGACGCGGGTCTGGCGAATCTGAATCGTTTCGAGGTCATTGTCAAAGACTTGCTTTTTGACGGCGCCAACAGCCGCCTGCTGGCCAACCCCTTGGATGCTGATATGGAATTGCTCATCGCTTTGCCGCAAACCCATCAATATGACTACATCCGGAAAAACGATCAGATCGAAATCGGTTGGGACGAGCAGTCCGGCATCTGTTTTCCGAGGCAGATAAATCAGGACTGAGGTCTGGGGTATATCGAAATAGAAAAGGGCGAAAATGGCCATGCCAGCGCATGGCGGAAAATGACAGCGCATGATTTCAGGGGGACGATTCATGACGGATACCGACACGTCATGTTGAAACGGTCGGACACCAAGCTGGTTTTTTGCTCAGTCCCCAGTTCTCAGCACTCAGTCCTTTTTTTCCCTGACACCTTTAGTTAGCAACTCGCAACCAGTAACTGGTATTAATTGTGATGAAGAATCAACTACGATGGGGATTGTTTTTCTTCCTGACGCCCGTGGCGCTCTGGCTGTTTGTGCTGATCGTGCTGCCCCACATCGATCTGCTGGTGATGTCCTTTCGTTTGGAAAACGATGAAGGCCAGATGGTCTGGAGTCTGAGAAATTATTTAAATTTTTTTGAAGAGCCCATCTACTGGCTAACCTTTGTGCGCACCGCACTCTACTCAATCTTGGTCACCTTTTTGACTTTTGTGATCGCCCTTCCGGTGGCATTTTACATCACCAAGGTGGTTAACCCTAAATATCAGGGCTTTCTACTGGTTTTGCTGTT
This sequence comes from Desulfobacterales bacterium, assembly GCA_030066985.1. Lineage (NCBI taxonomy): Bacteria > Pseudomonadati > Thermodesulfobacteriota > Desulfobacteria > Desulfobacterales > Desulfobacterales bacterium. The sequence continues at coordinate 2,833 of JASJAN010000003.1, read as the reverse complement.
GCTGCCTTTCTGGGTTAGCGAGCTGGTGCGGGTTTACGGCTGGATGATCCTGCTAAGAGAAAGCGGGGTGATCAATCACTTTTTACTGAAAGCGGGGATATTGAAGCAGCCCATTGAGATGCTCTACCGAGATTCCACCATGATCCTGGGCCTGGTCTATACCTCCATGCTGTTTATGGTGGTGCCCATCGTATCGGTGCTTGACAGTCTGGACAACAGCCTGATCGAGGCCGCCTATGATCTGGGTGCCAATATGTGGACCATATTATTCAAGATTATCATCCCCCATGCTACCCCCGGTATCGTATCGGGCGCCATTGTAGTGTTCATGCTGACCCTGGGCAATTACCTGACGCCGAATTTGATGGGCGGTAAAAACTCGCTCTGGTTTACCGAACAAATTTATAATCAGTTTATCGCCTCTTTTAACTGGAATCAGGGATCCGCATTCGGCTTTTTACTGCTGGTGCTGTCTTCATTCGTTGTGTGGCTGGGACTTAAACTGACCCGGCAGAATTTAAAGAAGGTGGTGCAATGATCCGAACACTGCCAACCTCCAAAACGTATAACCGCTGTTTTAAGCTATATGTGGTTTTGTATTTTATCTTTTTGTTTGCGCCGTTGCTGGTTACCTGCGTGCTGGCTTTCAATGATTCTCAGTTTCCGTCCTTGCCCTGGAAGGGTTTTACGTTGGAATGGTTTACCGCTGATTTACCGCAGCGAGTGGGTATTTTTCATGATCAAATCAATCTGGACAGTATCTGGGTCAGTTTTCGGGTGGCTTTTTTTGTCACGTTGCTGTCACTGGCGGTGGGCACCTGCGCTGCCTTTCTGTTCGAACAGGAAGATTTTCGTTTCAAACAGGGGCTTTATTTTTTGATGCTGGCGCCGCTGGTTATCCCGGGTGTGATCCTGGGGATATCGATCCTGTTGTTCAGCAATACACTGGGGACCCATTTTGAAGATAGTTGGAATATAGATGTGGAATTGTTTCGTCCCGGCTTCTGGCTGGTAGTGCTGGGACAGTTTTCCTTTATTGCCACCCTGGTGACGCTGGTGGTTTCGGCCCGTCTGCGCAAGTTTGACCGCACCCTGGAAGAGGCAGCCATGAATCTGGGTGCCAATCGATTCGAGGTCATCTGGCACATCACCTTAAAATTTTTAAGACCGGCACTTATCGGAGCGGGCGCGGTGGCGTTTCTGATGTCTTTTGAAAATTTTAATACCACCCTCTTTCTGGTGGGCTACGAGGCAACTCTACCGATTAACTTATACCTGCAGGTCAGAGACGGCAGCACACCGGTGATCAATGCGATTTCTTTTTTGCTGATCGTGGGCACGTCTCTGCTTGCGCTGGTAAATCTTTATTTTAGCCGCAAAGGTGATTGAAAGGAGGAAAAAATGAAGGCAAAAGAAACAGCAATCGTTTTAATCGAATTTCAAAACGAATTCTGCAAGGAAGGGGGTAAACTGCATGACGGCGTAAAGACAGAAATTGCCCGTCAGAACACGATACCAAACGCGGCAAAACTGGCCGAGGGAGCACGTAGAAAAGGCGCTTTGGTTATCCATTCACCATTTGTATTTAATGAAAAATATTTCGATGATCATCAAATGCAGGGTATTGTCAAAGCCGTGGCAGATAACGATGCCTTTCGTGAAGGAACCTGGGGTGCTGAGATTATTGACGAATTAAAGCCGCAGGAAGGGGATGAGATCGTTGGCGGCAAGTGCACCTTGTGCGGATTTAATAAAACCAACTTGGACGAACTGTTGCAGGAAGGCAAAATTAAAAACGTTGTAATTGGTGGTTTTTTGACAAATTTTTGTGTTGAGAGTACCGCGCGCACCGCTTATGACAAGGGCTATGGTGTTACCATAATGAAAGATGCCACTGCGGCTACCTCAGAAGAAGAGCAAAATCACGCGGAAGCGAAAATTTTTCCGCTACTGGGTCAGACCCTTTCTGTCGATCAATTTCTGGAACAATTGGAAGACTAACTCATCTTAATGGGAGAACAATTTAATGACCGGAGCAAAATCTAATGGTTTTGCTTCGGTTTTTATTTCTACGAAATTCACATCTCAATTTCGAAAACTGAAAAGTAGGGATTGTCAGATGAAATTTGCAATGAATCAGTCACGTTTAAGAAATGTGGAAGCAGGCACGGAATCTACAATTTCAGGTAAGCCTAAATTTATTATATTAGCTCATGTATTATGTGTATTATGCAATCGGGGCCTCGAGCAATTAGCTGCATAAATACTGCATGAGTTGGCCAAAATTAGGAATACCGGTTGATTACCTATTGTGATTCATGTATCCAGAGACTACTTTTATTAAGTCGAGTTAAATTCATTAGGATATTATGGGGTGCCAAACACCCTGCAAAGGTTTTTCGGGATTGGTACTGCTTTTTGGCTCGACGGCGTGTTTTATCATTTCGTTTAGGGGACGCGATTGCAATTGATGGAAAGGGGACCAGAAGGAATAAGAAACATGAAGTACAATCGATTAATAGAAAAAACCGACTGCGATTCGCCTGTTTATCAAAGAAAAGCCTTTTGTTTACATGGAAAACCAGCCGTAGCTGCAAATTTTTTGGGATTTGCGCTGGTTTTCCTTACGATTGTTATAATGCTAACAGGCTGTGCGACGACATTGCCCAAAGATGTCCAGCGAACGCCTTCAACAGCCTTTGCAGACCATGAAACCACCCCAACAGGTCGGCTTTTTGATAAAAAGGCACAGCAACACCCCGGGAAATCGGGATTTACAATCATCAGCAAGGGAAGGCGGGCCTTCACTGGCCGTATTGCCATGACCGCCATT